>JAVHXR010000291.1 GCA_031119515.1 Propionicimonas sp. | reverse complement strand
ATCTGGTGCTTCATGGTGACTTCCTTCGTGGTGCTGGGGACGAGGTCCCGGTGTGGCGGGTGCGGAGCGGCGGGGTGGGCGGTCTGGGCGGGTCAGGAGGCACCCCACGCCGGGGACCAGCGCCCGACCACCCGGCGCCCCAGCGCGCCGAAGGTCCAGAAGGCGACCAGCCCCAGCAGGCAGGCGATGATGACGGTGGCGAGCATCTGGGCCGACTGCAGCCGCGAGCTGTAGCGCGACAGCAGCAGTCCCAGGCCGATCTCCCCGCGTCCGAAGAAGAAGTCGCCGACCACCGACCCGGTGACGGCCAGCCCGGCGGCACTCTGCAGGCCGACGAAGAAGTCCGGCAGCGCGTGCGGGATCTGCAGCTTGACCAGGCGCACCCAGCTGGACGCCCCGACCAGGCTGAACAGGTCCTCCAGCCCTCGTTCGACCCCGAGCAGGCCCTGGAGCGGGTTGATGACCAGCGGGAAGATCGAGATGATCACGCAGACGATCACCCTCGCGCCGAGGTCGTAGCCGAACCAGAACCCGATCACCGGCACGATCGCGAGGATCGGGATCGTCTGCATCAGGATGACGTAGGGGTACAGGGCCGTCTGGACCCACCTCGCCTGGGCCATCACGATCGCCGTCAGCGACCCGAGGACGAAGGCGATCGCCAGCCCGATGAGGGCGGCCTTCGCGGTCACCCAGGTGGCGGCGAGCATGTCGGCCCGCACGTCCGGGTCGCCGAAGCCCTTGACCAGGATGTCGTGCGGCGGCGGCAGCAGGAACTTCTCGCTCGGATCGAGGACGACGTAGCTGACCAGGTACCACAGGGCGAGGATCAGGACCAGGACGCCGACCGGCCCGCCGAGGCCGGCGACCAGTCCGCGACGGGTGCGGGGTGCGGTGGTGGTGCTCACAGCGATCCCTCCAGGGCTCCAGCGACCTCGCCGGCGACGGTGGCGAACTCGGGGCTGTAACGCAGGTCGAGCGGACGGGGGAACTCGAACGGGATCGGGAAGTCGGCCACGATCCGTCCGGGGCGGGCCGACATCACCACCACCCGGGTGGACAGGAACACCGACTCCTCCACGGAGTGGGTGACGAAGAGCCCGGCGAACGACCGCTGCAGGAACAGGTCCATCAGCACGAGGTTGAGGCGTCCGCGGGTGATCTCGTCCAGGGCCCCGAATGGTTCGTCGAAGAGGAAGAGCTCCGGGGCGAGCACGAGCGACCGGGCGAGCGAGGTGCGCATCCTCATGCCACCGGAGAGCTGCCGCGGCAGGTGGTGGACGAAGTCGCTCAGCCCCACCGTCCCGATCGCAGCGAGTGCCTCGTTGCGGACCGCCGCCTTCGTCATCCCCGAGAGCTCGCCCAGGATGGAGACGTTGCCGAGGACGTCCCGCCAGGGCATCAGGGTGGCGTCCTGGAACACGAACCCGACCGAGTCGGTGGCGAACTCGATCGCGCCGTCGGTGGGCTTGTCGAGCCCGGCCGCCAGCCGCAGCAGGGTCGACTTGCCGCAGCCGGACGGACCGATGATCGAGACGAACTCCCCCCTGCCGACCGACAGCGAGGCGGGCGCGAGCGCCGGGACCTCGCCGAAGTCCCGCCGGACCTCGCGGAACTCCACCAGCGGGCGCTTGCCGACCGGCCGGGAGGGGGGTGTGATCATGACAGGCCGTCCTCGCCCACGACGTCGGCCGCCTGAAGCCCACCCAACCGGGCGCCGATCCGGCCACGGTTGGCGACCGCGACGGCGACCAGCACCTCGTCGGGCAGCGGTGCGTCGCCGGGGTAGAGGGTGACGGCGTCGTAGTTGTCGCGGACGTAGAGGGCGTCCTTGTGCGCCAGCGGCAGGGTGAGCAACGTCCCCGGCGCGCCCACCAGGCTGGCGGACGAGATCCACGCCGCCCCGCCGCCGACGGCCTCGCGCAGCGCGTTGCCGAACGGGGTGGTGATGTACGCGATCACGTGCTCCTGGGCGCCGTTGGTGCCGGCGATCCCGCCCTTGCCGTAGGCCTGCACCGGCTCGGCCAGCGCAGCCACGGCGAGCCCACCGAGGTAGGTCCCCAGCGCCGGGGAGTAGTCGACGACCTCGGACAGGTCCTCGACCCAGCGTCCGGCGAACGGGTTGGCGATCACGGCCGCGACCACCACCTTGCGCAGCGGCGGCTCCCCGACCTGCCCGTCGACGATCCGCTCCTCGCTGACCTGGGTGATGATCCGGCGGATCGTGGGTTGGTAGGTCACAGTTCCTCCTGGGCGGCCGCGGCCCTCGCCGCCGGCGGGAAGACGTCGTCGAACAGGCCCGCCGGGAGCGACTCGAGGTTCTCCAGGACGTCGGCGGTGTCGGTGACGTCGCAGTACTTCATGTGGACATCCATCAGGGCGACCTTGTGGGAGAGCTGGGAGCGGTCGAAGCAGGCCTCGTGCGGGATGGTCACCTTCAGGTCGAACGACACCCCGTCCACGGCCGTCGCCCGCACGCACCCTGAGGTGGTCGATCCGAACAGGATCAGCGAGTCGGCCCTGAGCATGGTGAGGTGGCTCATCAGCGGGGTGCCGAAGAAGGCGGAGGGCTTGCGCTTCTCGATGAAGAGGTCGCCGTCCTGCGGTGCGACCTCGGCGACGATCTCGTTGCCCTTGTGCCCGAGCACGTCGACGACGTCGGTGCTGCGATAGCTCTTGTCGTTCCACACCCCCAGGTCGAAGCCGTCGGGCCGGCGCGGGTTGGTGGTGTAGATCACCGGCAGCCGCTTGCGGCGGGAGACCTCGAGGATCTGCTCGATGGCAGGGATCGAACGGGTCCACGCCTCCGGGCCGCAGGCGTAACGCCACTTCCGGATCGACTCCAGCACGGGCTCGGGGCCTTCGCCGGCGAAGTTGTAGTTGACGTCGATCACGACGATCGCAGGACGGGAGCCGAAGCCTGCCCGCCGGCCCCAGCCGGCGGTCTCGAACACGGTCCGGTCGACCTCGCCGAGGACGTCGTCCCACGGCGCGGTGCCGCGCTGGTAGAGACCGGGATGGCTGCCCACCTCACTCGCCCTTCATGGCGGTGTAGCGCAGCGTCGCCTCGGCGAAACCTGGCCGGACGAAGTCGGTGCCCAGCCAGCGCCTGGAGGGGGCGACCCGGGTCGGCTCGGTGACGGCGAAGGCCTGCCTGGCGCCCAGCGGCTTACGGTGCAGGTACTCGCCGCGCGGCTCCCCGACCGGCCGCATGCCCGGCGAGTCGTCGGCCCACTCGGCGGTGACCTTGCCGCGCAGGATCGTCTTGACCGGCCAGCCGGTGAAGGTGTGGCCCTCCATGATCGACCAGCCGGAGCGGGTGTTCAGGTGCTCCTTGCCGACGGTCACCTCCCGGGAGGCGTCGACGATGGTGATGTCGGCGTCGAAGCCGGGCAGCAGCGAGCCCTTCCTGCCCCAGACACCAGCGGTCTTGGCCGGGTTCTCGCAGGCGACCTGGACCAGCCGGTTGATGGTGATCCGGCCCTTGTTCACGCCTTCTGAGAGCAGGACGGGCAGGAACATCTCGACCCGGGAGAAACCGGTGCGGCAGTCCCAGATGTTGGAGTTGTACATCTCCTCATAGGAGGACGGCTCCCAGCCGACCACGTGGTCGGAGCCGACCACGTCGACCACGCCGTCGGCCAAGGCAACCCACAGCGCCTCGATGTTGTCGCGACGGCGCAGCGGGACGTTGATCCGCCAGCCGTACTCGGGCTCCGCCCACAACCAGGCCGGGCCGGTCTGGGCGTACACGTCCACCCCTTCGCCGCGGGCTTTGAGCACCTCGTCGAAGGAGAGCTGGGTGGAGCAGTGCTGAAGGTAGAGGGACACCCGGCCGGGCGTCTGCTGGGCGAGGTAGGAGTACGCCCGGATGTGCTGAGCCTCGAGGAAGTCCGGCGAGCGGTCGGTCCAGGCGCCGAAATCGGTGCGTCCGGCCTTGCGCAGCCGGGCCTCGAAGATCCTGCCGATCTCCCAGTTCTCGGGGTGGATGTGGACCATCCCGCCGTAGTGGTTGAGCCATCTGCGCTGGACCATCAGCGCCTCCAGCGGCACCGCTTCGCGCCCGGCCGCATAGGGCGCCAGCGCGGCCAGTTCGGCGACGGCCTGCGCGTTGCCGTCGGCGCGCGCGCGGGCCAGGGT
>JAVHXR010000290.1:3787-4179 GCA_031119515.1 Propionicimonas sp. | reverse complement strand
ACCCTCGACAGGTTCGTCCCCGGCATCGCCCTGGCCCCGCGCCCCGTCCTGGTCATCCGGCCCGACGACCTGCTCGTCGCCCGGTTCAGCTTCGTCAACCTCTCCCGCTCGGGCTCGCCGCCGGTGCTGCGGCGGGCGGCCCAGAACCGGGCGGCGTACCTTGTCGTCGACTTCCAGCCCCAGCACGTCGTCGAGCGGGCGTTCTACGAGCTTCCCGGCAGCGCCCCGACCGCCGAGCCGAAGCTCCCGGGCGGCCAGCCGCTGCCACCCGACCAGCAGGTCACCGACCCGCTGTCCAGCGAGGCGATCCTGCTCCCCGCGCGGGCGGTGCTGTCCGGCTCCACCCGCCTGGTCTTCACCGTCGGCGGCACCGAGATCCCCTACTCCCTGGA
>JAVHXR010000290.1:0-3777 GCA_031119515.1 Propionicimonas sp. | reverse complement strand
CTGCAAGCCTGCTCGACGCTGCCGCTCCACCTGGTCCCGCACGCGCTCAACCCGCCGTCGGTGCGGGTGGTCCCGCGCTGGCCCGGCATCACCACCACGGTGAAGGGCGCCAGCCTCGGTGGCGTGGTGGCCCGGCTGGCCACCACCTCCCGCACCCTGGCCGCCAGCCGGGTGCTGGAGCGGCGACTCGGTGCCGCGTGGGCCGCGGAGCAGGTGACGACCCTGGTCCGGCAGGGCGGACTGACCCTGGACGAGGTGGTCCTCGACCCCGGGACGCGGGTCCGGCTCCGACCGGTGCCGAGGGCGCCGAACGCGACCGAGACGGCGATCGAGCTGCCGTGGCGGCTCCAGCTGTCCCCGCTCACGGCGGGCGGCTTCGCGCACGCCCTGGACGCCGTCGAGCACGACGGCCGCACCGAGCTGTGGCACACCCGGCTCGGGGCGAGGGTGGAGTCGGGCGAGGCCGTCACCATCGACGAGGCCGGTGCCGCCCGCCGGGTGCGGGCGATCTGGGCCCGCGACTACGACCAGTTCGGGTTCGTGGCGGACCCGCCGGACAGCAGCGTGTTCCCGTCGGCCGACGGCAACGACGACGACCCGGCGTTCCGCAAGTCGCTGAACTCGCGTGACCGGATGACCCTCGTCCACGAGTCGTCGAACTTCGCGCTGAGGCGCAACGGACGGGCCTGGGATCCGCGCGTCGTGGACGTCGACCGGCTGATGCTGAGCGCGCTGGGCGGCTGGCTGGACTCGGAGTTCTCCGCGCCCGCACTGCCGGACGGCCCGTTCTCGCTCAGCGAGTGGAAGCACCGCGCGACCATCGGCCGGGACCACGAGGTGAAGGTCGTCTACGCGGGCTTCCTGTTTCCGTTCGGCCACCACGCCTCGCTGGTGAAGGTCACCGAACGCAAGTTCACCGGCTCCCTGCCGGGCAACCCCGCGGTGCTGTACCAGCGGTTCTTCCTGATCGTGCGCGACCAGGCCCGCAGCTACTCCGAGACCCGCAGCATCAGCGACCAGCGCGACTACGTCCCGTTCAAGGGCGCCAAGAAGCTCGACCTGGTGATGCCGCTGCAGACGGTGTCGATCCTGACCCGGGTCACCCCCGTCCTCGACTCCCCGCAGAACCTGTTCGGCACCGGGGGGTTCGTGTTCTTCCCCTCGGTCGACGGCTCGCCGTACCTGTTCCGGGTACTGGCGGTCGACCGGCTCGGGAACACCGTCGAGTACTCGGCGCCGCTGATGTTCGTCGAGCGCGACCACAACCTCTTCGCCGCCGGGGAGCTGCCCGCCGTCGTCAGGGCGTACTGGGACGCGGCCGCCGGCCTGCGCCGCCACTCCCTCGGCGGGCAGCGGGTAGGGTTCGCACCCAACACCGCCGGCGACCGCGGCCTGGACACCGAGCTGAACACGCAGGCGCTGTTCTGGGACGCGCTGGTGGTGCCGCAGTCGTGGAACGTGCCACAGGACGACGCCCGCTTCTTCCCTGTACTGCGAGAGGCGGACGCGGTCGTCCCGGCGATGAACTCGCTGACCGGCTCCGCCGACCCGATCCGGGTGTCCTACCCGGCCCACTTCGCCGCCAAGGGGCTCGCCGACAATGCCGCCAACATCTTCCTGGCGGTGAACGGCGCGCCCCGGCTCGACTTCACCGGCAAGGGCGACCGGTCCGGCGGCTTCGCCACCCCGAACGTCGCCATCACCGGGATCTCCGGGAGTTCCGGTCCGGTCGGCGGCGAACTGGCCAAGGCGATCGGCGGCCAGACCAAGCCGGCCGACTTCTTCTCCGGGATCACCGCGAAGCTCTTCGGCCTCGTGCCGCTGGTCGACCTGCTGGAGGCGGTCGGGCTCGGGCCGGACGACTTCCCGAGCTTCCTCGGCAAGGCGATCGACCGCGCGGTGGCGTTCCTGGACGACCTCGCCCGGATCGAGCGGCTGGCGACCGAGGTCGAGCAACGCTTCGCCGCCGAGGCCGACCCGCACCTCACCCAGGCCAGGACGCTGCTGAACGGGATCGCGACCCCCGCCGCCGCGATCGTGACCGCCGTCGGGGCAGGCGACCTGGCTTCGGCCGGGGCACAGGCGACCACCCTGGCCGGTGGCCTGGACGCCCTGGCGGCCGCCCTCGACGCGGCGACGCTGCTGCCGGGCTCGCTCCGCAACGAGTCGCTCGGGGTGGTGCGCCGGCTCGCCGAGCACACCGAGGACGTCGGCGACCTGCTGGGCGTCCTGCAGCAGTTCGTCGACGGCCTCACCCTCCCGCCGGTGGTGACGGCGCGGCTGCACTGGTCCACCACCCTGAAGGCCTGGCCGGGCTCCGGCCCGATCTTCCAGCCCAAGTCCGGCAACTGGCAGTCCGACCCCGCCGCGGGCGCGACGCTCGACCTCGCGGTCGAGGTGCAGGCGCCCACCAAGGGCGGCAAGCCGCCGACAGCGCTGGTGACCTGCTCGATCACCCCGTTCGAACTGCGGCTGATCGGCGACGAGCCGTTCATCGCGCTCCGGATCGAGAAGATCGAGTTCCTGCTCGCGCCCGGTCGCAAGCCCGACGTCAACGTGGTCTTCGCCGAGCCGAACGGGATCGTGTTCGGCGGGCCGCTGGCGTTCGTGAACGTGCTGCAGGAGGTCATCCCGTTCGACGGCTTCTCCGACCCGCCCTACCTCGAGGTGGACCCGTCCGGCATCAGGGCGGGCTTCGACCTGCCGATCCCGTCGCTGGCGATCGGGGTGTTCTCGCTGTGCAACATCTCCCTCGGCGCCGAGGTCAGGGTGCCGTTCATCGACGACTCCCTCGACTTCCGGTTCAACTTCTGCACCCGGGAGAACCCGTTCCGGCTCACCGTCTGGCTGTTCGGCGGCGGGGGCTTCTTCGCCATCACCATCACCCCCGAGAAGGTCAGGGTGCTCGAGGCCGCGTTCGAGTTCGGCGCCGCCGTCGCCCTCGACTTCGGGGTGGCCAGCGGCTCCATCGAGGTGATGGCGGGGGTGTACTTCAAGCTCGAGGACGACGAGGCGCAGCTCACCGGCTACTTCCGGATGCGGGGAGAGGTGGACGTGCTGGGGCTGATCTCGGCCTCCATCGAGCTGTACCTCGAGTTGAGCTACGAGTTCGCCTCCGGCAAGGCCGTCGGACGGGCGTCCATCTCGATCGAGGTCGAGGTGCTGTTCTTGTCGTTCTCGGTGTCGATCGAGGTCGAGAAGAAGTTCAAGGGCTCCAACCAGGACCCGAGCTTCGCCCAGATCATGGGGCCGCCGGTGGACGGCGTCCGCCCGTGGGACGAGTACTGCGAAGCCTTCATCGCCGCGTAGGGGAGGAACCATGTCGGAGTCGGCGCTGTGGACCGTCCTTCCGGCCGGGATCGACCGCGACACCGGCCTGCTGCGGGCCACCGTCCTCGTCTCGCCGCGGATCTCCACCGAGGGCGCGGGGTTCGTCAAGCTCGCCGACTGCGAGGCGTTCTCCCGCTGGCCGCAGGTCCTGCGCGGGCTGGAGTTCGCCGTCGAGGTGGACGGCGCGGGCAAGCGTGAGGCCAAGCCCGACGACCGCGTCACGGGCGCCGACCCGGCGGACTGGGAACTGGTCTTCGGCGGCGACGTCGGGGTGGTGGATCCCGACTTCCGCGACCTGTCGAAGCTGCGGATCCGGACCTTCCCTGCCGACGAGGTCGCCAACGACCTGCTGGGCCTGTACGACCAGGTCGCGATCGGACACCCGGGCAGCTTCCCTCCGGTCACCACCGGCCCACTGGCGCAGTCGGCGCAGGACAACGGACGGAT
>JAVHXR010000289.1 GCA_031119515.1 Propionicimonas sp. | reverse complement strand
GGACGAGCTCGCCAGCCTCCTGGGCTGGTCGCGTGAGGAGCGGGACCGCCAGCTGGCCGACTACCAGCGGCTGGTCGCACTGCATCGGCCACGGGCCGCGAACCCGGCTCTCGGCCAGGACCCGCCGGCCTAACGGTTCGACGACGCCCGGATCGCCGACGCCAGCCGCGCGGCCATCGCCTGTTCCCTGGCGATGGCCGCGTCGCGATGGCTCGGCAGGGTCTCGAGGATCAGCGAGTCGACGACGGCGCGCAGCTCGCCCCGTTCCGACCGGGCGACGATCGTGGCTCCCGACAGGCGATCTCTCGTGCCTGCCGAGTCGCCCCACATCGGCCGGTACTTCAGCCCGGTGAGTTCGAGCGGGACGGCGGAGGCGAGCTGGTGCCACACGCCGGCGTCCACCAGGCCGGCGAGGACGAACGCGGGCACTTCGGGGAAGGGGACCTGCGCGTACTCCCGTCCGGGCCGGGGCGGGAACTGGGCAAGAGTGAGAGCCTCATGATCGAAGGACTCCCGGTCGATCGCGATCCGCCTGAGCTCGCCTTCGACCGCCGGCTCCCGGGTCGTCAGGACGAGAAGCCGCTCCGGGGAGTAGTAGGTACCCGGTCCGAGTTTCCGCTCGATGTCCAGGCTCGGCAGGTCCCGAGCCGCCCGCAGCCCGTCGAAGGTGCCGGCCGACACGACCGTGAGGTCGGATTCGCCCCGGTCCAGGAGGTCCAGACGATGGTTGCCTCCCCGGACGTGCGTCAGGGTGTAGGGGACGCCGAGCCGGACGAGCTCACGACCGAGCCAGGCCTCGATGCCGTCGATCTCCACCGACCCCGGTGGCGACAGCGTGATCTGGACCGGCGGGAGGCCGGCGGCCTGCCACGACTGCCCGATGTCGACCGATTCGATCCGCCGGCCGAGGTGCCCGCGCGACACCGTCTGAAGCGCACCGCGATCGGCCAACAGGTCCAGGGCGCGCTGCACCGTGCCGACACCGACCCCGAGTGCTTCCCGGAAGTCGGTGTTCTTCGTGAGCGTGTCACCCACACGCTTGGAGAGCGCGTCCAGCACGACCGCCCGGACGGCCGCATGCACGCTGCCCTGTCCTACCCCACCACCCGGGGACCACTCCACTGCCAAAAGGTCACTCCCTCTCAGACCCCGGTGACACTACCGCAGTCCCCGCGGCGCGGTGTGCTCGCACCCGGACCCGCAAGCCAGCCTCCTCCACCAGATGCGGAGGTCGGATGCCGGGCGCCGGGGACGTACTCGACACACTGACCATTGTCCTGGCGAGCCACCTGCGAAGCCGCCCGCCACGCAAATCTCGCCAGCCCGGCATCCACACGCCGCACGACCCGCAGGCACGGACGTGCCTCGCAGCGCGTCCATGGCACCCGGCCACGGCGAGCACAGCTAGCGACCCGCGGGTTGGGAGACGTCACTAATTGGTCGCTGACTAGGCATTCTATGGTTGCGCAACCACCCGCATGCGTCAGGATTGGCGCGGACTTCCACCTGAAAGCCCGCAGGCTGGGTTCCTTCGGTGACGCACGGACCAGAGTGCGTCCGTGACGGCCGAGGGCCATACCCTCTCCCGTAGCTCAACGCCTTGGCGCGACTGAGTGAGGCTCCTCCGCCGGGGCCGGAGCCGCGCACAGACAGCCAGAACTCGGCCGCTGCAGCTCACTCGGCCGGGCCCGCCCGGGCGGGTGAGTTCACGATGGAACTGATCCTCATCACGGCGCCAGTCGAAGAACGCTCGCATCCGAGGCGCCTTTGGTCGAACCACACTTAGCGGAAGCGCCGTCATGACGTACTCCACGTAGCTGAGGGAGATGTCACACCAGTGCGGATCTGGCGTCGCGCCCGCCTCAAGTAACTCCTCGCACCGCGAACACATGCCCGCATGAGAGTGGAGCGGGTAGCCAATCGTGCGCCGGAGAAGTCGGCAATACCGGAAAGGCTTGGCGCTTTTCGTGATCCGGCAGTTCCAGCGTTCTCCCGGTGCCAGAATCCGAACATGGCCGGATCGATCCACTCGCGCACTAACGACGGAGGACGCCTCGAGGTCGCAGTCGTCTCGGATCAGGGCGCGCAACTCGTCCTCACCGGAGACCCAACTGACGTGAAGCCTTCAGTCACGGAAGGCAGCGAACTCTTGGGCAAGAACCCTGCGCTCGTGAGCAACGCCTGGGCATTCGGCAAGTTGTGGTACGACGCGAACACTAGGTCAAACGCCGGCGTGCTCGCAGCCGCCACCCGAGAGGAACGGAAGATCGTCGAGAAGGAGGACAGGGAGTTCAGGAAAGCGACCGAAGCTCGCGCCGACCATTACGCCAAGACTGCCCGGTGGATCGCCGACGTCGCCGACGATCTCTCCCAACTCGAGCCCAAGGTCGGGTGGTGCTCGTCCTGCTTCACAAAGACGGCGCACCTGAAGTCGAACCGCCCGGCTGGCCAACTGCCCGTGTACGTCTGTCAGGGCTGCGGCTCGCCGACGCTCGGGTGCGTGGCACCCGGATGCCCGAACATGGCCGTTCGCGAGCGTGGCGCAGTCCGGATCCCCATGTACTGCGCCGAGCACCGACACGGCATCCCGGGCTTCGAGAAGTCTCAAGGAACGATCGGCGAGCTGCATGACTACGAGGACTTTCTCGCCTACGACCAGCCCGACCTGAGCAAGGCAACCAAGATCGCCGCAGTCGGAATCGCCGGTTTGGCCCTCGGAGCCCCCCTCGCGCTCTTTGCAGCCCCTGCGATTGGCGGTGCGATCGGTTCCCTCGGGGCATTCGGCGGGCTGACCGGGGCAGCGGCCACCGCGCACGGACTCGCCTTGCTGGGAGGGGGCAGCCTCGCGGCTGGTGGCCTTGGGATGGCAGGCGGAACGGCAGTCGTCACAGCAGTCGGAGCTGCCGTGGGAGGAAGCCTCGGCGCCTCTGTGTCCAATGCCTACGTTCGTGAGGACAAGTCCTTCCGCATCGAGCTTCTTCGACCCGGAGGAGGAGGAGTGCCGGTCGTGGTCGCAAACGGGTTCCTCACAGACGGCCCCGGTGCGAAGTGGGGGGGCTGGAAGAGGATGGTTGACGCGAGGTATCCCGACTCACCGGTCTACCGGGTTCACTGGGGAGCGAAGGAACTCAAGGATCTCGGCATCTTCCTCGTCGGTGTTGCAGGCAAGGCCGGGGGTGCCGCAGCTGCACGTACGGCAGCTGCGCTCGCGACAAAGGTGGGGGCGAAGGTCGTTGGCCGGGCAGTGGCTCCGGCGCTCGTGGCAGTGAGCCTTGCGAAGAATCCTTGGCACGTGGCCAAGAGCCGTGCGGACAAGACCGGCGTTATCGTAGGAGACCTGCTCGCCCGCACCGGTTCCCCGTCCTTTGTTCTGATCGGACACAGTCTCGGTGCTCGTGTAGTGGCTGTCGCCGCACAAGTACTCGGCACCAAGCACGACAGCCCACGCCTGGAAGCTGTCCATCTGCTTGGCGCTGCCATAGGTGCGAAGGGTGACTGGACGAGCCTCGCTGCCAGTGTCGACGAGGGTGTCTACACGTACTACTCGGGCGGCGACAATGTCCTTCGGCTCCTCTACAAGGCCGCCCAAGGCTGGCGAACCGCAGCCGGCCAGACCGGGTTCGTCGCAGCCCCCGGCACCGTGTTGTCGCAGAAGATCGTCAACGTGGATGTGTCGGGCCGAGTGTCGAGCGTGGTCCTTGGACACTTCGAGTACCAGGACAAGGTCGATCTTCGCTGATCGCGGCTGAGCCGCTTCATGCGACCCATCGTTGTCATCTTCACCTGCAGCAGCGCTTCTTCGGTCTGCTTCCGGGTCGCAGCCCTCGTCCCACTCGAGCGAGTCGAGGGAGCTTCTTCTCGTTGTGCCGCTAGACGATCGCGAGATCCTTCGCCTCGAAGGTCACCGGGCCGTTGTACCTCTGCATGTCGGCCCGATGTAGCTAGCCTGACAGCGACCCGACGGCAGCCTCCGCATGTAGCCAGACTCTCTCCGATCAGCCGTCAGAGGCCCCCAGATCGTGCGATCCCGCGCGGTATCTGATCGCACCTGGGCCCCCGACCGTCTACCAGAGCCTCCGGCCACGAAGCGCGCTTGTCCTGGTCAAGACCCTAGAACGGCTGGTGGGCCTGTAGGTCTTCGGTTGATGGGTGACAGGTCTACTTCGGTTGATCCTTGACACTC
>JAVHXR010000017.1:7309-16273 GCA_031119515.1 Propionicimonas sp. | reverse complement strand
AAGCGTGCGCTCGGCCAGCCAGGTGCCATCGCGGTACAGGAAGAACAGCGCCAGCAGCGTGATGATAAACAGCATGATGCGATTCAGGACTTCGCCGCCCAGCGAACGCGTCCAGGACGTGGCGCTCCGCGTCCGACCTCTCCTGAATCGCGGCGCGGAGCAGGGCGACGGCTCCAGGGTCGAGTTCGTCGGCGGGATCGGGCTCGTAGTCCTCGAACCGTGCCGCGAGCTCGTCTGCGTGCTGGAGGATCTCGTCAACTGTGCGGGGCATCGTCATCACCTGAGGTACTTGTCTCTGGCAGGCATGGCATGGACGATCACCATCGCCACGTCGCCTTCCACGTATCCAACTTCGAGGATGAGGGCCGCCCGGATGGGGCCGATCATCATGGTGAACCCGTCGCCCAGAGCCCACCTCCGCACGGGGTTCCTGTACGCGTGCAGGATGTCTTCACGGCTCAAGCCATGTCTGTAAGCCGACGGCGCAATGATCGGCTCGTCCAGCACCCCTCCAAGATAACTTGCGACCGTCCCCGAAGCAACGGCTTGACCTCACCGCCGGCTCCACCTGGCGCACCCCGAACCGGAACGAATGTGAAGTGGCACACACCTTCGGCATTGTGCTCGCATTTCGTTAGAATGAAATGCTCCAGACTGATCGGTGGAGGCGCGATGAGCGAGATCGTCCGCGACCCGAACAGGCTCTTCCTGTGCCCGCGATGCGGCCGTCCGGTCACCTACAAAGGGCGCGGCCGGCGTCCGGTTTGGTGCTCAGCACGATGCCGTGTGGAGGCCTCGATCGAGCGTCGCGGCAATCGCATCGTGGGCGTTGAACCGCGCGTGGTGACCGTCGTTCCGCCCAAGCAGCGGCTGAGCCAATGGGAGAAGGAGCGGCGCCAGGAGATCGTGCGGACCCTGACGCACGACATCGTCGTGGCGATGGTCGCGCAGGAGCCCTACTTGCTGCTGAAGGTGCTCACAAGTGTCGGAGAGCAAGGCCTGAGTGGCTCTGATGCCACCCGTCAGACCGTGGCGAAGGAACTCGTGCGGACGGCGCACGCGCTCGCTCCGGGTGAGGCTCAGGCCTCCGATTCGGCGAGCCAGAGGCCCCACAAGCGAGACGCTGATGAGTGGGTCGCGCTGCTGAACGAGCTCGCTGCCCAACTGGCCAACGGGCAGTTCTACAACCGCGATCTTCCATCCATTGACGAGCCCCTCGCAGGCGTGGTCGACCGATATCTGCGGCGGCGCAACGCGTAACGAGCCCTAGTAGAGCCAGTCTGAGACCCGCTGCCAGTCGATGACGCGGGTCCAAGAGAGTGCGGCAAGGACGACCAGCCCCAGTATCAGTGCGCCGACGAGGGAGTAACCGAGCGGACCGCTGCGGTACTCATCGGCCAGAGCCACCTCCTCCAGGTCTAGCGGGTCGTAGAGGATTTCCACTGTGTCGCCGGCGGAGGGGGCGCCGAAACTGTCGAGATACGCCTGAACCGTCCTGCCCTGCTGATCCGCGAACTCGACCAGTGGGGAGCCGTGCTCGACACTCACAACCCGCGCGATCACTGCGACACCGCGCTCCCGCAGTGGAGCTTCGTCCATCCACATGTACGCGCCGACCCCCAGCCATACGAGCGCAAGGAGAAGACACACAGCGGTACTGGGCCCGCGCTGGTTCAACCACCGGCTCAGAGCGGTTCTGCTGAGCGAGACCCTGTACTCCGCCGGCACGCTCGCCGGGTCGTTCTGGCCAGCACCTCGAAGCGCCCACCAGTGCCGGATGGCCGCGATGCAGAATGGGATCGAGAGCACAACAACCACGGCACGCACCCACGCCCACCAGGACACCTCTCGACCCACGACGAGATCTCGGACGAGCAGGGTCACCAGCAACACGGCAATGGGAATGAAGACGGCTCCACCGATGGCACCCCACATCCGCCGCCGAGGAGAACGGCTGGCAGCGACCTGACGCCCCATGCTGATGAGTGAGTCCGCCACGGCGCCAGCCAGGTGTTCTGATGGCTCGGCCGTCAGCACGTCATCCGAGGCAGTAAGGTCCGCCTCGCCAAGCAGATGGTCGCGGGCAGCATCGGGTAGACCGAGCGCCCTCACCAGCTCCGGGGCCACCTCCACCGAGCGCCCTTGAGACCCGAGAACCTGAACGAGAGCGGGCGTCGGATGCATGCCGACTTCCTTGAAGGGTTCGACGCCGATGCGGCCGGAGTAGAGGATGTCTCGCACCTCATCGCCGATGTCGCCGGGCGGCAGCCTGTCCACCGCAGCCAGGCCTCCGTGCACCGACCATTCCCAGCCTGCAATCGGATCGCCACCCGCGACCAGCCAGAGGTGGAGTTCATCGCCAACTCGCAGCAGCGCGAGCCCCGGGTCGTCAAGTTCATAGACTGTCGTCGCCATGGACGCGTGGTCGTGGGCGATGAGCGTCCACCCACTCCGGATCACCGCCGAAATGGCCTCGTCCCGTGCAGTCGCGATGATCGGTAGTTCGGCTGAATGATCCCCGCGGAGAGCCAGCAGCCCGCGGACCTGGCGGTCGTCGTCGACCTCCCAGGGGAGCGCCTCAAGGTCATCGTCGAGTTCGTACAGCTGACCGTCTCGAACGCCGTGAAGACTCCATCCGGTCATGGCGAATCCGTCCGAAGCCGAGGCGGCCCATTCCAGCAGCGCTTCCTCCGGTTCCGTCGACGAGCCGGCAAGGAGCCCGTCCACCGTGGCGGAGCGCAGGAGCACCCAACCTCCGGGAAGCTCTTCGATCCAGCAGGGCACTCCCCGGGTCTCGGCCCAGGTTCGTGCGGTTTCGGTGGTGGTGCGGACAAAGTAGAGGATCGAGTCGACCACCGGTTCACGCTGACGCCTCCACTGCACGCCGGAACCCTATTGGATGGTGGGAACTCGCGCTGGCAGCGGCCCTTCGTGACACGCTCGCTCGTTCCTCACTCACGCTGCCCCAGGGAGCGCAAAGGCGCAGAAGTGGGCTGACGCGGGTTCCCATTGGGGCACGGTTAGGGCACGAAACCAAGCAAGCCGCTCCGGCTCGGAGTGTTACTCCTAGTCAGAGCGGCTTCCCGCTGGTCGGGGTGACAGGATTTGAACCTGCGACCTCATCGTCCCGAACGATGCGCGCTACCAAGCTGCGCCACACCCCGATCAGCCCCAGCTTTCGCCAGGGCCGAGAGGCAGTTTAGCCCAAGCGGCGCCGAATCACCCAACCGGCCGCTCGGTGAGGGTCACCAGGGTCGCCTCTGGCGGGCAGGCGAACCGATACGGCGCCATCGGCGAGCTGCCGAGGCCCGCCGAGACGTGCAGCCAGGAGGTCCGTCCGGCCGCCTTGTGGCGCGAGAGCCCCTTGGCGTAGCGGGTCGGCAGGTCGCAGTTCGTGGTCAGCGCCCCGTACAGCGGGACGCACACCTGCCCGCCGTGGGTGTGGCCGGCGAAGATGAGTTTCACCTTGTCGGCGGTCATCGCGTCCAGCACCCGCCGGTAGGGGGCGTGGGTGACGCCGATCGCCAGGTCGACGTGCTTGGCCGGCTTCCCGCTGATCGCGGAGTAGTCGTCCAGGCCCAGGTGGGCGTCGTCCGTCCCCCTCAGCTCGACGCGGACGCCGGCCAGGTCCAGTTCGGTCCTGGCCTGGGTCAGGTCCACCCAGCCTCCGGTCGAGAGGGCAGCGCGAAGGTCGTCGGTCGGCAGGGGCCGCTCGGTGTCGGCGCCGTCCCGTTCGGTCGAGCGCACCACGTAGCCCAGCGGGTTGGAGAACCGCGGTCCCGAGTAGTCGTTCGAACCCATCACGAACACCCCGGGACGCTCCAGCAGCCGGCCGAGCGACGAGTGCAGGGTCGCTATCGCCTCGGGCTCGGCGACGTTGTCGCCGGTGTTCACCACCAGGTCGGGCTCCAGCCCGGCGAGGCTGGCGATGAACCGCGCCCGCGCGCGGTTGCGCACCAGCAGGTGGCTGTCGGAGATGTGCAGCACGCGCAGCCGGGGCGATCCCTGCGGCAGCACCGGCACGGTCACCCGCCGCAACCGGAACGACCGTGACTCGACAAGCAGGCCGTAGGCGAAGCAGCCGGCGGCCACCAGCGCGAGCCGGCCGGCGACCTCAGCCGTTCCCATTGCCGCGTCCGCGACCTCCTTGGCCCGGATCGGTCACCGGCAGGCAGTAGCCGGGTGGTGGATCGGGCACGAGGATCTCGTTCTCGCCGCAGGTCGGCGCCGGCAGGTACTTCACGCATTCGGCCTTGCCGGCGTTGCCGTCCAGCTTGCACCAGGCCTCCGAGCCCTTCTTCGGGCCCTTCGAGATCTCGATCGCGATCGTGCTCAGTTTCGGCGCCTTGCCCGAGGGGCTGGTGCCGACGATCGTCCCCTTCTCGGCGTCGGAGGACACCTCGTCGGTGAAGTAGGTGAACCCGGCCTCGCGGAGCTTGGACTTGCAGGTTCCCACACCCATGCCGCTGCAGCTGGGCACGCTGATCCACTCGCCCTTGAGGATGGACGCCGGCGGCTCCTTGAACCTGCTGTCGTCGTAGTCCTCGAGGTGGTCGATGGCGTACGACAGCGCCGGCTTGAGCAGCCGCCCGCCGGCCTCGCTCCCGGAGCGTCCGTAGACGTAGTGCTCGGAGTACTTCAGGTAGGCGCCGTTGAGGAACCGTCCGTTGCGTTCCTTCCAGAACTTGGCGAACCGTGGGTCGTTGTCGAACGACATCACCGCGGCGGCGGCGATCCCTGAGGTGTAGCCGACCGTCCAGACCGCCTTGTTGTCGGGGACGGTACCGGTCTTGCCGGCCATCTGGACGCCGGAGATCTTCGCCGGCGTGGCGGTGCCGCCGTTGTAGGGGCCCTGGAAGATCTTGTTGATCGCGTCGGCGACGTCCTTGGAGATGACGCGCTGGCAGTCCGCGTCCGGCACCTTCAGGGCGACTCCCTGGCGGGTCGAGATCGAGGAGACGATCACCGGCTCGCAGTGGATGCCGCGGTTGGCGAAGGTGGCGTAGGCCTCGACCAGCGACAGCGGCGGCACCTCGATCGTCCCGAGGGTGAAGGACGGGATGGAGTCGTAGGAGAGGACGTCGGGGAAGTCCTCCTTCGGCAGGCCGATCTCGAGGCCGAGCTTGTCGGCCATCTTCACCGCCTCGCACCCGCCGACGGCCTGGATCAGCTGCGCGAAGTAGGTGTTCACCGAGCCCTTGACGCCTGCGAACATGTCCATCACGCCGGACGGGCTGGCGTTGGTCACCTTCCACGGCTTGTCGAGCATGAAGCTGCCCTCGCACGACTTGAACGGCCCGTCCAGGGTCATCACCCGTTTGGCGTTGTACTTGCCGTAGGCGCCCATGTCGTTCTCGAGCGCGGCCGCCGCGACGAAGGCCTTGAAGGTCGAGCCGCCCTGGAAGCCGTCCGCTCCGCCCATCGCATGGGAGACCGCGTAGTTGTAGTAGGTCTCGCCGCGCCACTTGTCCTTGCCGTCGTTCTCCTTGTTGTCGCCCATCTTCGGACGGCTCTGCGCCATCGCCACGATGTTGCCGGTGGAGGGTTCCAGCATCGTGATCACCGAGACCACCGGGTCGCGGGGGTCGATGTAGCTGGCGATCGTCTTCTCCGACTGCTTCTGGATCTTCGGGTCGACGGTCAGCTGGATGGTGAGGCCGCCGCGGTAGAGCCGGTACTCGCGCTCCTCGGGGGTGGCGCCGAGGTCGCTGGACTGGTCGGAGAGGAGGACGCGCTTGGCGTAGTCGCAGATGAAGGGGAAACGGGCGTTGCCGCAGTCGAGCTTGTTCTCGGTGACCTTGTCCTGGTCGAACGGCTCGGCCTTGGCCGCCTCGCCCTCCTCCTTGGTGACCTTGCCGAGCTCGACCATCCGGTCGATGACGTTGTTGCGACGCTCGATCGCGACCTGCGGGTACTTCACGGGGTTGGTGGTGACCGGGTTGCGGACCAGGCCCGCCAGCATCGCGGACTGGGCGAGGTTGAGGTCCTTCGCCGAGACCCCGAAGTAGTGCCTGGCTGCGGCCTCGACGCCGTAGGCGCCGTCGCCGTAGTAGGAGATGTTGAGGTAGCGCTCCAGGATCTGCTCCTTGGGGTACTCCTTCTCCAGCGCGATCGCGAACCTCAGCTCGCGGATCTTGCGGGCCAGCGTGTTCTCGGTCGCCGCGGCACGCGCCTCGGCGTCGTTGTTGGCCTCCGCGGTCTCGATCAGGACGAGGCGGACGTACTGCTGGGTGATGCTCGACCCGCCCTGGGTGACGCCCTGGGAGGTGCTGACAAGGGCGCGGAGGGTGCCCTGCAGGTCGATGGCGCCGTGCTCGAAGAACCGGTGGTCCTCGATCGCTACCTGCGCCTCCTGCATGATCGGGGCGATGTTCGCCAGCGGCTCGTAGACCCGGTTCTCGTTGTAGAAGTAGGTGAGCAACGACCCGTCGGCCATCACGACCTTCGAGCGCTCGGACTGGTCGGGCGTCTTGAGCTCGGCCGGCAGCGCGTCCAGGCTGAGCGCAGCGTCGCGTCCGGTGGTGGAGACCATGCTGACGACGGGGACGACGAAGCCGGCTGCCAGGATCCCGCCGAGGATGGCGACTCCCAGGAATACCAGCAGTGAGTACGCTCGCTTGCCCAGACGCATGGCAACTAGGGTACGTGACGCGACCAGAGCGCGAGAAAAGGCGGCCCGGAGCGTTGCGGAACCGCATCCTGAGCGCTAGGGCGAACCGGGCACCGGCGGCGTAGGCGGTTCCTGTCTCACCATGAGGGTGACTGGCGTCTCAGGACTCGACCATTCGCATCTCACCCTGCTATCGCGCGTAGCCGTGACGGGCCTTAATGGCTTAACCTTTTGGGAACACGGTTCCGACCGACTCCCCGGTAGCTCACGTGAGAGGTGTGGGGCATTGGCGCTCGCGAATACTGAAGACTGGACTCTCCTGGCCCGGTGCCGGGGGATGCAGGACGACCTCTTTCCCGAGGGTGCCGATCAGAAGCGTGTCCGCGCGGTGTGCTACGCCTGCCCGGTTCGCAACGAATGTCTCGCCGAAGCGCTCGACAACCGCATCGAATGGGGTGTGTGGGGCGGGATGACCGAACGGGAGCGTCGCCAGCTCCTCCGCCAACGCACCGACATCACGTCCTGGACCTCGATCCTGTGCCCGAGGGACCGCTCCCAGTAGAGGGAGTCGGTCCCCGTTGTGTTTCCGGCCGGCGGCAGGCGGTTCCTGGTTGTCGGATCAGCGCCCTACCCTGTGCTCATGACGAAATGGGAATACGCCACCGTCCCGGTGCTGATCCACGCCACCAAGCAGATCCTCGACACCTGGGGCGCTGACGGCTGGGAGCTGGTGCAGGTGATGCCCGGCCCGAACCCGCAGAACCTCGTCGCCTACTTCAAGCGCCCGCTGGAGCAGTGATGGACGAGGAGCTGGGCGGCGTCCCGGCCTCGGCCCGGCTGGCTGAGCTCGGGATCGAGCTGCCTCCGGTCGCCACCCCGGTGGCGGCCTACATCCCGGCGGTGCTGTCGGCCGGGCAGGTGTTCACCGCGGGCCAGCTCCCGTTCGTCGCCGGGGAGCTGCCGGCGGTCGGCAAGGTCGGGGCGGGCGTCACCCCCGAGCTCGCCCGCGAGCTCGCCCGGACGGCCGCGCTCAACGCCGTCGCCGCCGCGGCCAGCGCGGTCGGCGGGGTGGACGGGATCCGCCGGGTGGTCAAGGTCACGGTCTACGTCGCCAGCGATCCCGGCTTCACCGGGCAGCCCCAGGTCGCCAACGGCGCGTCCGAGCTGCTGCAGGAGATCTTCGGGCAGCGCGGACGCCACGCCCGCAGCGCCGTCGGGGTGGCCGTCCTTCCGCTGGACGCACCGGTCGAGGTCGAACTCGTTGTCGAAGCCAACGCCGCCTCCTTCTGACGGGCCGCGTCCCGAATCCCGGCTCGCGCTCGTCCGGCGGGCCCGGGCGATCAACCGCGTCCTCGCCGAGGTGTATCCCGAGGCCCACTGCGAGCTCGACTTCACCACCCCACTGCAGCTGCTGGTGGCGACCATCCTGTCGGCGCAGTCGACCGACCGGCGGGTCAACACCGTCACCCCCGAGCTCTTCCGTCGCTACCCCGACGCCGCCGCGCTCGCCGCAGCCGACCGGGCCGAACTGGAGGACCTGATCAGGCCGACCGGCTTCTTCCGTGCCAAGACCGAATCGCTGATCCGGCTCGGCACTGTGCTGGAGAGCGACTTCGGCGGCGAGGTGCCCGGCAGCCTCGCCAGGCTGGTGACCCTGCCTGGGGTCGGCCGCAAGACCGCCAACGTCGTGCTCGGGGACGCCTTCGGAGTGCCCGGGATCACCACCGACACCCATCTCATCCGGCTCGCCCACCGCTTCGGCTGGACCGCTCAGACCAAGCCTGAGGCGATCGAGCGCGAGGTCGGGTCGCTGTTCGACAAGCGCGACTGGGTGATGCTCAACCACCGGGTGATCTGGCACGGCCGGCGCCGCTGCCACGCCATCCGTCCGGCCTGCGGCGCGTGCGCGATCGCCGGCCTGTGCCCGTCGTACGGCACCGGGCCGATCGACCCGAAGGTGGCCGCGAAGCTCGTCCGGGAGCCCCGCGGATGAGCCGGCCCCGCCGGGCGGTGGCGGCTGTCGCAGCCGCGCTGCTGCTGGCCGGCTGCGCGACGCCGTCCCCGTCCTCGTCCCCGGCGCCCGAGGTGGATCTTGTCGGCGCGCGACGGGCCGCCGGGATCCAGGACTGCCCGCAGCCGGCCGCCGCACCGGTCGAGGGCGGCCTGCCCGCCCTGGAGCTCGAGTGCCTCGGAGGCGACACGACGGTGGCGCTGTCCGGGCTGCGCGGCCCGATGGTGATCAACCTGTGGGCGCAGTGGTGCCTCCCGTGCCGCAAGGAGGCCCCGGTCCTGCAGGCCTTCCACGCCGCCCGCGGCGACGAGAACGGCCAGACCGATGAAGCTGTACAGCAAAA
>JAVHXR010000017.1:0-7299 GCA_031119515.1 Propionicimonas sp. | reverse complement strand
CCGCAACTCGCCGACCCCGAGAAGCTGACCGAGGCGCCGCTCGGGCTCCCGGGCATCCCGGTCTCGCTGCTGCTGGACGCCGACGGCCGGCTGGTGGCACGGCACGCCGGCGCCTTCGAGGACCTGGCGGAACTGGAGCAGTGGGTCGACGACGGGCTCGCGCGATGAGCGGCGTCCCACCCGAACTGCGCGACCTGGTGGCGCGCTTCGACGCACCCGGTGCGCTGGCGCGCGTCCAGGGCGCCCGCCCGCCGGGCGGCGGCCGGGCAGCCGCCGTCCTGATCCTGCTGTCCCGGCCGGCCGACGACTACTCGATCGTGTTCGTCGAGAAGAACGCCGACCTGCGCAGCCATGCCGGCCAGATCGCGTTCCCCGGCGGGACCATGGAGCCGGGGGAGACCGACCCGGTGCAGGCGGCGCTGCGGGAGGCGCAGGAGGAGGCCGGCATCGACCCGGCCGGCGTCGAGGTGCTGGGCGCCCTGCCGAAGGCGCACATCAACCGCAGCGGCTTCGACGTCACCTCGGTGGTGGGGTGGTGGAACACTCCCGGGCCGCTGGCGGCGGGCGACCCGTTCGAGATCCAGGCCGTCCACCAGATCGACGTGCCGACTCTGCTGGCCCCCGAGACCAGGCTCACCTGGGTGCTGCCCAACGGCTACAGCGGTCCGGCGTTCGTCGTCGGCGACCTCTTCATCTGGGGGTTCACCGCCTACCTGCTGGACGCCATGTTCGACCTGCTCGGCTGGACGCAGGCCTGGGACACCACCCGGACCGCAGAGATCCCGCCCCGGTTCTTCAGCGAGCGGCTGTAGCCCGCCGACCGGCCTCCGTGCGCGTCAGGGCACCGGCCAGCCAGTCCCGGTTGTCTCCCGATCCGGCCCAGAGCACGGGCGAGGCGGGCGCGGGAAGCCGCCGCGCGCCGGCGGCAGCTGCTGCGTAGTTCGGCCACTCCCCGGCCCTGCCGCCAGCTGCCGTCACACGGACAAGGCAGGATGGACGGCATGGCACCGTGGTGGCACAGCGCAGTCGTCTACCAGATCTACCCGCGCTCGTTCGCGGACTCCAACGCCGACGGCATCGGCGACCTGCGGGGCGTCACCGCCCACCTCGACTACCTGGCGGACCTCGGCATCGACGTCGTCTGGCTCTCGCCGGTCTACCGCTCGCCGATGGAGGACAACGGCTACGACATCGCCGACTACACCGACGTCGACCCGATGTTCGGCAGCCTGGCCGACCTCGACGAGTTGATCGCGGGACTGCACGCCAGGGGCATGAAGCTGGTGATGGACCTGGTCGTCAACCACACCTCCGACCAGCACCGCTGGTTCCAGGAGTCGCGCGATCCGTCCTCGCCGAAACGGGACTGGTACTTCTGGCGGCCCGCCCGGCCGGGCTTCGAACCCGGCAGCCCCGGCGCGGAGCCGACGAACTGGGCGTCCTTCTTCGGCGGCCGGGGGTGGGAGTACGACGACGCTTCCGGTGAGTACTACCTCCACCTGTTCGCCCCCGGCCAGCCCGACCTGAACTGGGAGAACCCGGAGGTCAGGAGCGCCGTCTACGAGATGATGCGGTGGTGGGTCGACCGCGGCGTCGACGGCTTCCGGATGGATGTCATCAACCTGATCTCCAAGACGATGCCGCTGACCGACGGGGCGGTGGCACCCGGCGACGACGTCTCCTACGAGGTCGGCCTGGTCGTCAACGGCCCGCGGATGCACGAGTTCCTCAAGGAGATGAACCGCGAGGTCGGGCTGACCGACAGGAGCCTGTTCAGCGTCGGCGAGATGGTGATGGTGGACGTCGACCAGGCTCGCGACTACACCGACGCCGCGGCGAACGAGCTGACCATGGTCTTCACCTTCGAGCACATGATGCTCGACCAGGAGCCGGGGCAGCTGAAGTGGAACCACCGTCCGCTCCACCTGCCCGAGCTGAAGCGGACCCTGACCGCCTGGCAGGACGGCCTCGCCGAGCGCGGCTGGAACTCGCTGTTCCTCGAGAACCACGACGTGCCGCGCTCGGTGTCCCGCTTCGGCGACGACTCCCCGCAGCACCGGGTCGCCTCGGCCAAGAGCCTGGCGACCGTCCTGCACCTGCTCAGGGGGACGCCCTACATCTACCAGGGCCAGGAGCTCGGGATGACGAATGCCGGCTTCACCTCGATCGAGCAGTACGACGACATCGAGTCCCGGCAGTTCTACCTGCTCGCCACCCAGGCCGGAATGGACGCCGAGCAGGCGCTCGGTTTGCTGGCGCTGAAGAGCCGGGACAACGCCCGGACCCCGATGCAGTGGGACGCGTCACCGCAGGCCGGGTTCAGCGCGGCGACACCCTGGCTGGCGGTCAATCCCAACCACACCTGGATCAACGTCGAGGCGGCGACGGCCGACCCGGATTCCGTGCTGCACCACTACCGCCGCCTGATCGCGCTCCGGCACGAGCTCGAGGTCGTCCGGGAGGGACGGTTCGACCTGCTGCTTCCGGCCGACGAGACCCTGTTCGCCTACACCCGCTCGCTGGGCGCCGACCGGCTGCTGGTGGTGGCGAACCTCGGCGGCGACGAGCGCGGCCTGCCGCTGGGCGAACTGCCGTCCCTGGTAGGAGCGACGCTGCTGCTGGGGACCCATGACGCCGACCGCCCAGTCCTGGCGGCCTGGGAGTCGCGGGTCTACGCCCTGCAGCGCTGACCCCGGCTGCGGGCCGATCCGCTCGCCGGCCCGGCGTTCACTCCAGTTCCGGCTGCCTGGGCGGAGTCGGCTTGCCGGTCAGGGACAGCGAGTTCGCCTCCTGGTAGGCATCCTTCACGGCGGCGGTGACCGACTGGGTGGTGCCCTGGGCGAAGTCGATCGCGGCCTGCGGCGGGGTGAACACCATGCGCTGGCGTGCGACCAGGGCGAGGATCCCGGCCACCAGCGCCAGCAGCACGGCCATCACGGTGAAGCCCCAGAACGCCGCCGGGAACAGGTCGAGCCCGAACCACGACATGAAGCCGGCAGAGAGCAGGAACGAGAGGGCGAGGAACAGCAGCGTCCCCGCGGTGATCGCCAGGTAGGCAGCCCCGCCGATCAGCCCGGCGCCGATGCCGGCGGACTTCGCCTGCGGAACGATCTCGGCCTTGACCAGCTCGATCTCGCCGCGCACGATCGTGCGGACGTCGTCCTGGATGCCTTTGATGATTCCCGCGAGTTCCTGCTGTGCTGCCATCAGGGCTCCTTCAGCCGGTGGTGGTCACCACACTACTGAGTCTGTGAGGATCGCGCGCTAGAGGGTGATCCTCAGCCCGACGTCCTCCGGCTGGAGCGGCGCGGTGAGCTCGGTGTGGTCGACCTGCCCGCGCCAGCAGCTGATCGTGTACGGCAGCAGCAGCGGATCCGGCACCCGCGCCACCGAGTCGTAGAGGGCCCCGGTCTCGGCGACGACGGCCTGGCGGGCCTCGGGGTCTGCGTCGGCGAACCCGCCCAGGCGCTCGACCATGGCGAGCAGCTGTGGCTTGTCCGCCGGCACCCAGCGGCGGAAGTCCTGGCGCTGCAGCAGCGGGAAGTACGGGTTGTCGTGCAGCGCCGCCTCGGTCGTGGAGATCGTCGCCTCGGCCATCGCCTCCGGGTCGACCCGGCGGACGATCCCGGCAAGCCGCCGGACCCAGGGGACGGAGTCGTCCCTGGCGGTGTGGACGACGGCGAGGCTCCCGCCCGGTCGCAGCACCCGGGCGAACTCGGCCAGTGCCAGCCGGGGCGGCAGGGTGTGCAGCAGGTCGACCACGATCACCTGGTCGAACACGCACGGCATGAACGGGGTGGCGTCCGGCGCGGCCGCGACCGCGATCGTCCCAGGCACGCGGTGGGCGGCGGCGGCGACACCGGCGGGCTCCCGGTCGACCACGGTGAGTCGGGCGGTGCCGGCGATTCGGCGGGCCAGCCCGAAGGACGCGAGCCCGATCGCTGCGACATCACGGGCCGCGGGGGCGGTCAGCCACGTCGCCGCCGAGGGCGGGAACGGGCTGGCGGAGGCGGCCATGTCCGCATCGTACGGTGGCCCGGCCGCGGGGCGGGCGAGGCGCGGCGGCCGGGGTGTGGATGACGCGAGTTATCCACAGGCGAGGGATCCGGGTGAGCCATCCGGCCCGGCGGTGGCAAGGATCACAGGCGTGGAGCGGGTCGACGTACTGGTGGCGGCGGGGCCGGGGGACACCCAGGACGCCGTGCTGGCCGCCGCGGCTGCGCAGGAGCTCACCGCGCGTGCGGTGACGAACCTGGAGGAGCTGGCGGCCGGCTGGCGGGACGCGGGGGCGGTGTTCATCGCCGACGACCTCGCCGAGCGGGTCGTCGGGCGGGCGCTGCCGCACCGGCCGGACGTGTTCCTGGTCGGCGCCGACGAGCGCGCCCTGACCGCGTGGTCGGCACCGCTCGGCGCCCGGGTGATCGGTTTGCCCGCCGGGGCGGCCTGGCTGGGCGTGGTGCTCGGGGGCGACAGCGCTCCGGGTCTGGCGCCGGTCGTGGCCGTGGTCGGCGGCGCCGGCGGCGTCGGGGCCTCGACCCTCGCCGGCACTCTCGCCTGTCTGGCTGCCACCGGGAACGGCCGGGCCGCCCTCGTCGACGCCGACCTGGTCGGCGGGGGTATCGACCTGCTGCTGGGCGCCGAACAGACCGGCGGCTGGCGGTGGCCACGGCTGACCGGCGCCCAGGGGCACGTCGGCGACCTGCGACCCTACCTCCCGGTCGTCGACGGGGTATCACTGGTGTCGATGGCACGCGGGCCGGCGATCGACCTGGCGCGCGACCCGATGGCGGCGATCCTCGGGTCACTGCGTCGCGGGCACGACCTGGTCGTTGTCGACCCCGGCCGGTCGCTGACGGCCGCGGCGAGGGAGTCGCTGCGCCTGGCAACCCGGATCCTGGTGGTGGTGCAGGGCGGGATCCGGGCCGTCGCCGCGGCCCGCGAGGTCGTCCGCGCCCACCAGCTGGAGTCGGCCGAGCTCGTGCTGCGGCGGGCTTCGCCAGGTATCACCGCGGCGATGGTGGCCGACGCCGTCGGCCTGCCCGTGGTGGCCGAGCTGCCCGATGACCGCCGGCTTCCGGCCGCGGCGGAGCGCGGCCTCCCACCGCTGCGGGCAGGGCGGCGCTACCAGCGGGCCTGCCGCGGGCTGCTCGCCCGCGTGATGGGGGGCGGAGATGGCTGAACTGCCGGTCGAGGCGGTCCGCGCCTACCTGGGCCGGCGCGGGCTGGGTGCCGGGCCGGTCGAGGTCGGGCTCGCATTGCGGGAACTCGGCCACCTGGTCAGCGACGGCACCGTCCGCGCCACCGTGACGGCGCTGCGGCGCGACAGCCTCGGTGCCGGCCCGCTGGACGCGGTGCTCGCGCTGCCCGGTGTGACCGACGTCCTGGTCAACGGCGCGGGCCAGGTGTACCTGGATCGTGGCCAGGGCCTCGAACCGGCGGAGGTGGGGTTCAACGGCGAAGCAGAGGTGCGCCGGCTCGCCGTCCGGCTGGCGGCATCGGTGGGACGCCGGCTCGACGACGGCTCGCCGTTCGTCGACGCCCGGCTCGCCAGCGGAGTCCGGGTGCACGCCGTTCTCGGGGTGGTCGCCGACGCCGGGACCTGCCTGTCACTCCGGGTTCCGCGGACGCGGTCGCTGGGCCTGGAGGACTGGGTGTCCGGTGGCGCGATGGCGGCCGAGGCGTCGCGGGTGCTGTCGGACGTGGTCGCGGCGCGGGCCGCCTTCCTGATCTGCGGCGGCACCGGCTCGGGCAAGACCACGCTGCTGGCCACCATGCTGGGGGTCGTCCCGGCCGCCGAACGCATCGTGATCGCCGAGGATTCGCGCGAGCTCGCCCCCGACCATCCGCACTGCCTGCGGCTGGAGGGCCGGCCGGCCAACGCCGAGGGCGTGGGGGCGATCACGCTCACCGATCTGGTCCGGCAGGCGCTGCGGATGCGCCCCGACCGGCTGGTGGTGGGGGAGGTGCGGGGCGCGGAACTGGTCGACCTGCTGACCGCGCTCAACACCGGCCACGAGGGCGGTTGCGGAACCGTCCACGCCAACTCGGCGGCGGACGTCCCGGCGCGGCTGGAGGCGCTCGCCGCCCTGGGCGGGTTGGGACGGGCTGCAGTCCACGCCCAGGTCGCCGCCGCCCTCGACCTGGTCATCGGCGTCCGACGGCTGCCCGACGGGCGACGCTGGGTGGACGAGGTGCGGGTGATCCGCCAGGACGGTGCCAGCGGTCTCTGCACCGCGGCCCCGGCGCTCCGGTTCCTGCCCGGCGGCGGCACCGAACGCCTCGACGCCCACGCCGAACTGGGCGCGATGGTGCGGCCATGACCGCACTGGCGATCCTGGCGGCGGCGATCGCCGGGTGGCTGTCGGTGTGGCCGCCGCCCGATCCCGGCCGGCTGGCGGTTCACCGGCCGCAGGCCGCGCGGCCGCCCGGACGGCGAACCGCCTGGCTCGTCGCCGCCGTGGTCGGCGCAGTCGGTGCACTGGCGGTCGACTGGGCGGTAGGGCTCTCGACGGCCGTGGTCGTGGTCGTGGCGGCCTGGGTCTGGCGACGTCACCGGCTGAGGCGGAACGCGGTCCGTGAGCGGGCCGAGGTGGTGCGCTCGGCCCAACTCCTCAGCGGCATGCTGAAGCTCGGGCTGATTCCGGCCGCCGCGCTGAAGGCCGCCGCCGGGCAGGCACCCGTCCTGGCCGAGGCGGCCGCCGTCCAGGCGATGGGAGGCGGGGTGGCGCCGGTGTTGCGCCAGGGCGCGGGAGCACCCGGCCGGGCGGGCCTGGGCGAACTGGCCCGTGCCTGGGAACTCGCCGAGCGCACCGGCGCGTCGATGACGGCGACGCTGGATGCGGTCGCCGAGCAGCTGAGCCGCGCCGAGGCGGTGCGCGACACGGTGGCCGCAGAACTCGCGGCGCCGCGGGCCACCGGGCGGTTGCTGGCGGGTCTCCCGGTGGCTGGGGTGGCGCTGGGCTACCTGCTCGGCGGCGATCCGCTCGGGTTCCTGACCGGGTCGCTGGCCGGAAGGGGCTGCCTCCTTGTCGGGGTCGCCCTGGGATGCGCCGGCCTGGTCTGGACCGAACTCCTCGCCGATCGGCACGGTGGTTGAGATGGGCTGGGTGGCAGCCGCGGCGCTGCTCGCCGGCCTCGCCGCCTGGCTGGTGGTCCCTGAGACGACAGGTCGCCGCCTGGCCACGCCCCCGGCGCTCCGGCTGCCGGGCTGGCTGGCGCCGGTGCCGGATGCGCTCGGCGCCCGTCAGCGCGGGATCGCCGGGGTCGCCCTGGCGGCCGCCGTCGCGGTGTGGACGGGCC
>JAVHXR010000016.1 GCA_031119515.1 Propionicimonas sp. | reverse complement strand
CATGGCACCGGGTCGTAGGTGACCTCCGCGCCCGCCATCGAGCGACCGGCTGCATATCCGCCGTCGTTCGCGTTGGCCCAGTGCTCGACCCGGAGGTGGGTGCCGAACAGCGTGCTCTTCCAGTTCGCCACGTCGCCGGCGGCCCAAACCTCCGGCAGGGTGGTGCGCAGGCTCTCGTCGGTGACGACACCGTTGTCGACCTGAGCCCCCGCAGCCTCGGCGAGGGCAGTGTTGGGGCGGATCCCGACCCCGACGACCACCGTCCGGGCGGGGATCGTCTCCCCGCTGTCCGTGACAACGCCGGTGGCGGCGGTCTCGCCCTCGATCCGGGCGACGCCGGTGCCGAGCCGGAGATCGACGCCGTGGGCGCGGTGCAGTTCGGCGAACCAGCCGCCCACCTGCTCGCCCATCACCGCCAGCAACGGCGTGGCCTGCGGGTCGATCAGGGTGACCCTGCAGCCATGGCCGCGGGCCGCCGCGGTGACCTCGAGGCCGATCCACCCGGCACCGATCACCACCAGGTCGCCACCCTCCTTGATCCGTTCGAGCAGGCCGAGGGAGTCGTCCATGGTGCGCAGGTAGTGCACGCCGGGCAGCTCGGCGCCCGGCACCTGCAGTGTCCGCACCGACGAGCCGGTGGCCAGCAGCAGCCGGTCCCAGCCGATCTCGTGGTTGCTCTCGAGCCGGACGGTGCGGGCGTCAAGGTCGATCCCGACGACCGGTGAGGAGGTGCGAACCTCGACGTTGTGCTCGTCGTACCAGGCCAGGTCGTGGGGAATCGCGACCTCCGGCCCGTCCGACTCCAGCAGGACGCCCTTCGACAGCGGCGGGCGTTCGTACGGCAGGTGCGCCTCGGCGGTGAGGACGACGACCGGGCCGGTCTCGTCCACCTCCCGGATCCCCTCGACGGCGCGGGCGGCAGCCAGGCCACCGCCGACGATCAGGTAACGCGTGTCGGTACCCATGCCCCATCATTCACCCGGATCGGGCGCGACGCCACCGGTGTCAGCCCAGCGCTGCGAGCAACTCCCCGGTGAGCCGGTCCGCCTGCTCGTCCGCCTCAGGGGTGAAGCCCATCCGCACCACCACGAGCTCGGCCGACGGGACCACCGTCAGCCACTGGCCGTCATGGCCGATCGCGAAGTAGGTATCGGCTGGCAGGCCGGGGAACCGGAGGGTGCCGTCGGCGCGCTGGTTCGCCCACCAGCCGGAGGCGTA
Organism: Propionicimonas sp.; assembly: GCA_031119515.1. Classification (GTDB taxonomy): domain Bacteria; phylum Actinomycetota; class Actinomycetes; order Propionibacteriales; family Propionibacteriaceae; genus Propionicimonas. The sequence continues at coordinate 15,113 of JAVHXR010000016.1, read as the reverse complement.
GCCGTCCTCCTCGCTCTCGACGTCCACGGCGGTCGTCGAGTCGGCCATCCAGCCCTCGGGCAGCATCCGGGTGCCGTTCCAGACCCCGTCGGCGAGGGCGAACTGCCCGACCGCTGCCCAGTCTCGCGGGGTGGCCCAGGCGTACGAACTGCAGACCGGCGTGCCGGCGCCGTCGGTCTCCATCACCATGCTGGCCAGCCCCAGCGGGCCGAACAACTCCCGCCGCGGCAGGTCCGCGCCCCCGCGCCCTGCGGCCAGGATCGCGCACAGCAGGGTGGTGCTGCCGCTGGAGTACTGCAGATGGGTGCCGGGCTGGTGGGCCAGCGGCTGGGATGCGACGTAGCCTGCCATGTCGGGCTCGAGGTAGAGCATGCGGGTGATCGGGGTGTTGAGGTCGTAGGTCTCGTCCCAGGCCAGACCGCTGGTCATCTGGAGCAGCTGGCGCACGGTGATCGACGCGCGTTCGTCCGTCCACTCCGGGCGCAGGTGGTCGTCGTCCAGGCTGACCTGTCCCTCGGCGACCAGGCGGCCGGCGAGCAGGTTCGCCAGGCTCTTGGACATCGACCAGCCGAGCTGCGGGGTGCTGGCGTCGAAGCCGTCGGCGTACTGTTCGGCGACCAGTTCGCCGTGGGAGAGGACGACGACGCCGCGGGTGCCGAGCGCCGCCCGTCCGGCGTCGTCCAGGTCGGCGCCGAAGGCGTTGTCGAGGGCTGCCTGGACGGCGGCGTCCTCGGTGGGTTCGGGGGCGCTCAGGTACGGGTTGGCGGTGGCGTCGACCGGGGTCGGGGCGGGGAGTGTGGGTGCCTGCGCGGCGATTGTGCAGCCGAATCCCTGCGTCAGCCAGGCCCGCTGGCGGGCGAGCAGGCCCAGGATGGTGCTGTCCGCGCCGGCCTCGGTCGCCTGGGTGCGCAGCACCGGGACGAGCGGGTTGCCGGGCAGGTCGGCGTCCGGATTGTCCCGTCCGGCGATGTGGGTGACCGCGCAGGCGTTGTGGGCGGCGTAGCCGGTGCCGGTCAGCAGCATCGGCCGCTGCCACCAGTACACCCCGACCAGCCCGACCACAAGGACCGCCACCACGATCCCGACCACCTTGACCCAGACGCGCATCCCGGCAGCGTAGTGACCCCGTCCTGCGGGGTCGAGGATCCGGGCCGCGTCCGGCACCCGTCCGCGAGTCGAGACCCCGGTTCACGGGGACGGTTCCGAAACCGGTTCGCAGGGACACACCCCGTCCCTGCGGTTCACGGGGACGGTTCCGAAACCGGTTCGCAGGGACACACCCCGCCGCAAGGCCACCGCGGGAACCGTCCCCGTGAATCGGCTCTGGAACCGTCCCCGTGAACCGGGTCAGGAACCGTCCCCGTGAACGGGGTCAGAAACCGTCCCCCTGAACCAGGAGCGGGTCAACTGATCTTGATGCCGAAGATCTTCTTGTCGTAGGAGGCGACCACCAGCATGTTGTCGTAGATCGCCGGCGAGGCCTCGACGTTCTTGCCGAGGCTGAGCGTCGAGAAGTCCAGGCCCGTGTTCGGGTCGAAGAGGTGCAGAGTGCCGCCGGCGTCCCCGAAGACGCCGTAGGAGTGGCCGTCGGTGCCCTGGAACACCACAGGGGAACTCCACGAGTAGCGGTCCAGCGTCCGACTCCAGGCCAGCTTGCCCGTGATGCGATCCAGCGCGACCAGCTCGCCGCCGAAGTCGCCGATGCACTTGCCGAACACGCACAGCGCAGGCTCGGAGGTCTTGGACACGTTGAAGATCACCAGGTCAGAGATCTCACCCTGCCCGAGCACCGGCGTGGCGAGCACGCCGCCGTTGTTGGGGTAGGACGCCACCGTCGGCACGTCGTACTCCCACACCAGCTCCCCGGTCAGCGCGTTGATCTTGCGCAGGTTCGTGGTCAGGTCGCCACCGTTCTTGCCCCGTTTGTCCAGGGTGTTCCCGTGGTACAGAAAGACGCCGTCGGCGGTCTCCTCGAGCACCATGGACGCGTCGGAGTCGTCACCCACGTCGCGGGCCCACACGATCCGCATCGTGGTGGCGTCCCAGCAGATCAGGTTGCCGTCGTTGTCCGAGGCGTACATCAGGTTGCGGTAGGCGACCGCCGACGACTCGATGCCGTGGATCTCGCTGACCGGGGTCTCGTACTCCAGCTTGGTCAGGACGGGGTCGACGCTCACCGTCTTCGCCTCCGCGTCGAAGGACGCGTTCAGCTTCGCCTTGTAGACCAGCCCGTTCTCGGCCGGCTCGATCAGGGTGTCCGAGGCGGCGTTGACGAGGGCGGACGAGTCGAACGCGCCCCAATCCGCGCGCGGCCGCGCTGGATCGTCGGCGCCCGCCCAGCCGGAGACCTCCTCGTTCTTGATCAGGTCGAAGATCCGGTACCGGAACGGGCAGTCGTCGGTGTCGGGATCGTTGTCCATGTCGTCAAGGCCCTGCCCCGCGTACAGCAGCGGATAGCCGCGCGGGTCGACCGAACCGGTCCCCTTGAAGCCGCAGCCCGCCTCGATCGGCGCCTTCGTCTGCTTGCCGGTCGCCAGGTCCAGCCGGTAGATCCTGCCCTCGAACACCGGGTAGAGCACCTCGACCAGGTCTTTGTCGGCGAACTCGGCGTCGAAGCCCATCGCCTTCCTGGTCGCCTCCGGCCAGTTCACCAGCAGCGGCTGCCCCGTCCAGCCCGCACCCGGCCAGTAGGACTTGTCGCCGTACACCTCGCCGATGTCCTGGGTCCAGGCGATCTCGAGCTTCCGGTCGGTCACCTCGGCGGTGCCGTAGGCCGGCGCGGTCCGCTGGTGGTTGCCGCGGAACGTGAGGACGCCCGGCACCTCGGTGTAGGTCTGGGCCGCCCCGAAGGCGACCGTCTGGTCGGGGGTGTAGCCGTCCACCACCTTGTTGTCGTTGTCCCAGATCCGCCAGCTGACGTCGCCCGGGCTGCCGGTCATCGGGATGGACGTCCATCCGTCCGTCCCCGGGGTGCCGGCCTGATAGCCGGGCAGCGTGTCGAGCGGGACGGCCAGCGCGTCCGGGTTGGTCTCGGGGTCGAAACCCGGCTGGGCGGACGAGGTCGGACGGTTGGGACGCTCGCCCGTCGTCACCGAGCCTGTGGTGCAGGCCGCCAGCGTCACAGCTACGCCGATGCCCAGGGTGCCGGCCAGCAGGCGACGGAGACGGGCTGGTTTCGGCATGGGGTTCCCCTCGAGAGATGACCGGTCCCAAGGAGTCTATGTCGACAGCTAGCGGCCTTCGGCCAGCCGGCCGAGGATCGCCTTGTAGGCCGGCTTGCGGGTGTAGTCGTCATTCCACGGGGTCGCGAAGCCCTCCCCCGGGAACGCCGACGGCACCCACGAGTACCGGTCGGTGGTGCCCCACAGCGTCACCGACCCGCAGGCGGTCACCGCCAGGCAGGCGTCCACCACGTCGGCGAACCAGCGGGCCTGCTCGTCCTGGAGTTCGGGGGACGGCGCGGGGTCGACGGGCATCCTCACGTCCAGTTCCGTGATCGCCACCTCCAGGCCCAGGTCGGCGAACCGTTGCAGGCTCTGCCGCAGCCCGGACGGGAACGGGTAGTCGAAGCTGAGGTGGCTCTCGAACCCCATCCCGCCCAGCGGCACCCCCTCGGCGAGCAGGCGTTGCGCGAGCACGTAGTAGGCGTCGGCCTTGGGGCCGGCGTCCTCGATCCCGTAGTCGTTGAGGTAGAGGACGGCGGCCGGGTCGGCCTCGTGCGCCCACCGGAACGCGTCCGCCACCACGTCGATGCCGAACCGGGCGATCCACGGGTTCTCCTCGCGCGGGCGGCCGTCGTCGGCCAGGATCTCGTTGGCGACGTCCCAGGCGCGGATCCGGCCTGCGAAGTGCCCGACGACGGTCGTGATGTGGTCGTGCAGGATGGCCAGCAGGTCCTCGTCGCTCACCTCGCCCACCGGCAACCAGGCGGGGTTCTGGGAGTGCCACAACAAGGTGTGTCCCCGAACCGATTCGCCGTACTGCCCGGCGTAGTCGACGATCTGGTCGGCTGGGCCGAAGTCGTAGGTGTTCTCCTCCGGGTGGACGAACTCCCACTTCAGCTGGTTCTCCGGGGTGAGCGAGTTGAACTCGGTCGCCAGCTGCTCGCGCAGCACCGCATCGGTGCTGAACGGGTCCGGGTAGCCGGCGGTGGTGTGGTGGCCGCCTCCGGCGACGGCGGCCCCGATCGCGAACCCGGCCGGGGCGGTGCCGCGCAGGGCGGCGTCCGGGGGCACCGAGGTCGCCGCCGGCGGCAGTGGGGTCGTCGAGAGCGCTGGAACCGGGGTGTCGAGCGGCGACACGACACCGCAACCGGCCAGCAGCACAGCGGCCAGTCCGGCCACCATCGCCCGGGGGAGTCCACCCATGCCGGCATCGTAGCCTCGGCCCGCGCCGGCAGCCCTCACCCGATGACCACGACCCCGCGCAGGCCCCGCGCAGGATCCGGTCGGGTGCGGGTCGCCGGCTGCGTCGTCACTCCGAGCGGCCACCCCCGACCCGGCGATGCGGCTACACCTCCAGCGCGCCCCGGCACTCGCTGATCGCCTCGTCGGCCAGCGCCACCTGCTCGGCCGTGCCCCAGCGGACGGCGGCCTCGCGGGCGAGCTCGAACCGGGTGAGCGCCTCCGCGGCGCTGCCGTCGTCCAGCAGCGCCCACCCGGCGTTGCTGTGCAGCGCGACCTGCCATCGCAGGGTGCGGGCGTCGCGGGTGCCCTCCAGCACCCGCAGCGCCTGCTCCGTCCACTCCTGCCCGCCCGCGGGATCCGCGATCGCGAGCATGTGGAGGGCGTCGACCTGCAGGAACACGTCGTCCGCCTCGTCCGCGAGGCTCTCCGCCAGCCGGAACAGCGCGACGGCGCCGGCCGGGTCACCGGCGGAGTTCCGCAGCCGGCCACGCTCCAGGGCCACCCGGGCCGCCACCACCCGCGAGGTGTCGGGGACGGCGTCCAGCGCCTGGTGGGCCTCGTCGTAGCGTTCGAGCAACCCCAGCGCCCGCGCCCGTTGCGTCCGCAACTCCGCGAGGGCCTCCGGATCGGGCGACCCCCGCATCTCGTCGTCGAACCGGGCCAGGCTGGCGGCCGGGTCGGAGAAGTCCCACAGCCGGTCCAGCGTCTCCTGTGTGAGCGCCATGACCAGACGTTACTCCGGTCGGGCGGCAGCGTCTCCGGCCCGGGAGTGGCGACCGGCCGGAGCGCCGCTGCTACAGGGCCTGGCCGCCGACCGTCCCCACGATCCGCTCGCGCCACTCCGGGCTGGAGAACTTGTCGAGCTCGGCCTGGGCCGCCTCGATCCGCTCCGCCATCCCGAGCCGCTGCGACGGCTCCTCGTTGCCCGGCGTCGCGACGAATTTCTCGATCGCCGCCAGGCCCGCCGCGGCCCGTCCGGCCGCCGCAGCCTGCTTGGCGTCCAGCCGCTGCCGGTACCAGTCGGCGGCGAGCACGCTCTCGGCGGTGAACTGGGAGCGGAACTCCGGCGAGTCCAGGTCCCAGCCCTCGGCGGTCACTCCGTTGGCCATGATCTCCAGCAGCGCACGCAGCGGCGGCACCGCCATCGAGATCGTGCCGTCCTCGAAGTACGCCTGCGCGACCCGCTGGTGGGTGGCGACCGTGATCGCCATCGACTCGGCGAAGGTCGCCGGATCCTGCAACTCGGGTTCGAGCATCTCCCGGGTGAACACCACGTGCGGGTGGAGGAAGATCCTGCCGAAGTACTTGCGGGCGAAGGTCGCCGTCATCCGGTAGCCCAGCCGGCTGGCCAGCACCTGGCGGCCCTCGTACTCGAAGTCCTCAAGCTTCTCCAGGCAGCCGTCGGCGATCAGGGTGGCGGCGTCCCGCTCGCTGGGGGTCATCCGGCAGAACAGCTCCGGCACCAGCATCGAGATGTCGTGGTCGACCCGCACCTTGGGGCCGACGTAGCCGGCGCACGAGACCCAGCCGTCGTAGCCGCTGAGGGCGTACGACAGCAACGCCGCGTTCAGGTCGACGATCGCGGGCATCGGGTTGAACGGACCCTTGGTGAGGGCGCCCTCCGAGCCCGCCCCGGTGGTGGACGGCGACTTGCCTGTCATCGAGGAGATGAACTCCATGAACAGCTCGGGCAGTTCCAGGTAGTGCAGCGGGTTGAACGCCGACAGCGGCGGGACGCCGGGCTCGGGCGGGTTGTTGCGCCGTCCCGCCGCGACGACGTCGATCGGCAGCGGCAGCGGCGCGTCCGCCGGCCTGCGGTTGTACAGGTGGGACGCGAGGTCGGCGACCGCGGTCTCCTTCGCGTTGGCGCGGTCGGGACGCTGCTGCAGGTAGCGGGGGTTCTTCGAGGGCTTGCCGTCGACCAGCCGCGGGTTGGCCGAGCTCACCACGTAGGAAGGGCACTCACCCTCGGGGGTGTCGACGAAGTCGGACAGCAGCCTGGCCATCGGCTCGGTGAAGAAGCTGAAGGTGACCGCGTCCTCGCGCATCGCGGCGGCGTCCGCCCTGGTCAGCGGCTGGAAGTTGGACAAGAAGGTGCCCGGGGTGGCGATGTCGCGCTCGGCCTGCTTGTCGTAGCCGCGGTGGATGGCGTCGTCGGGACGCTGGAACAGCAGGCTCTCGCAGTTCTGGACCAGCTTGTAGGACCGGCCCGGGTCGAGGCCGAGCACCGCCCCGGAGACCACCGTCGAGGCCGTGATGTCGTCCTCGGTCTGCACCTTGACGGCGGGGCTGAAGTCGTGGCGCAGGCCGAACAGCCGCCAGGAGCCGTCCTCCTCGAAGCCGACGCGCAGCATGTTCACGGTGATCTTGTCGCCGTCCAGCCGCAGCGCGTTGCCGAGCCGGCCGTTGATCCGTCCGACGGTGAAGTGGGAGCGCCAGTCGCCGCCCCACTCGGGGCGGTAGAAGCGCTTCACGACGAAGACCAGCTCCTTGATGTGCTGGGGGATGGCCTCCAGCCAGGCGTTGTAGTCGGCGTGGAATTCCGAGGACGGCGTGAGCAGCTTGATCACGGAACCGATCGAGCGGGTGTCGGCCAGGATCGCGCGGTGGTCGACGCCGTTCGCGGCCGGGTCGGCGAACCGGTTGGCGAAGTCGCCGGCCAGGATCTTGGCGACCTCGTCCATGTCCTTCTCGACGTCCGGGGCGTAGGCGTTGCCGAAGATGAAGGCGTCGGTGATCGCCTTGGAGATCTCGGACTTGCCGCCGCCGGAGACCGTCGACGGCTTGTGGCAGGACGTCACCCGCGGCGCCGTCCCGATCAGGCTCCACTGGGTGCGGTCGGCGGCGATCTGGGTCATGTGGACGCGGTAGCCGTTCGGGCTGAGGTAGGACCTGCCGGCCCGCAGCGGGACGGACGCGCGGCCGCCGGCGCCGTCGTCCCAGGAGACGGTGAGGGTGCGCAGCGAGTAGTACGGGTTCGCCGGCACCAGCACGATGTGGGGCTGCTCGAGGTCGAGGGCGTGGCCCTCCGGCTGCAGGGCGAACCGCTCGGGGTCGCGCGCCAGCACCTCGGCGAGGGTGAAGTCGTCGCCGCAGGAATCCTCGTTGTACTCCTGGCCGAGGTTGTAGGAGGCGTACACCAGCGCCCCGCCGGCGTGCTCCTCCTCGGCGTTGCCGAACAGGTTCGCCGAGTAGGAGATCTGGGACTTCACCTCCTTCTTGCAGTAGCCGAAGTAGTTGTCGGCGATAACGGTGACGATGACGCCGCGGGCGTCGCGGGCACAGATCTTGAACGCCTGGCCGCCGTTGTAGAGGTCGTCCTCGTGCTCCCAGGCGACGCCGTCGCGGAGCTGCCGCTCGGTCGCCTCGGAGACGTGCGGCAGGCCGAGCTCCTTCTTGGTCACCCTGGTCAGGTGGGGGGCCAGGACGACGAGGCCGGTGTGGCCCGTCCAGGTGGAGGGGGCGAGGGAGGAGTCGTTCTCGGGCAGGTAGGGGTCGCCGCCGTTGCCGAAGATGCCCTCCACGAAGTCGAGGTTCGCCACCAGTCCGCCCGGGACGATGAACCGCACCTCGAGCCGCTTCTCGCGGACGTGGCCGGGGACCTCGGGGGAGACCAGCGGACGGAGCAGCAGCGACACGAAGCAGGCCGCCGGCTCGGGCTGGTTGACGGTGTACGGGAGCATCTTGTCGGCCTCGGGCGGCTCGAACGCCTTCTCGAGCAGGCGCGCGAACGCCGCTTTGGGGACCGCGATCTTGTCGGCCGGGATCGGCAACCCACCCTCGGCGATGTGGAACACGCCGGCGGTGGTGCGCCTGTCCTTGGCGGGGTTGTGCAGGACGCCGTTGACAAGGCGGTAGCTGCTGAGCAGCTGGGACTCGAAGGAATCCCCGTCCAGCGGCAGCGACAGCTCACGCGCCAGGCCCGGCTCGTCCAGCACGAAGGTGCGGCGCGGCACCCCCGGGGTCACGCCGGTGTCAGCGAGGTAGTCGTCCAGGAAGTCCTGGATCCGCTGGTCGGCGGCGCACAGCCGGTCGGCGAGGCGGCGGCTCAGCTCGCGCTGGCGGGCGAGGATCGGCGCGATCAGCCTGGCGTTCTCGGGGTCAAATCCCTCCAGTGGCTGCATCCCCAGCTGTGCAAGACGGAGGTTGATCGCTGCGCTCTGGGTTGGTGCCATGCCCCCATTGTGTGCAGCCGGGCGGCCCGCCCACTACTTCTCCCGGATTCTGGCCGAATCACCAGCCCGCCGCCGGCTCGTGGCCCAGCCGTCCAGCGCGCCGGCGAGGTTCCTCGCCGAACGGCCGCGGAACCGTCCCCAGTGAACCGGCTTCGGAACCGTCCCCGCGAACCGGGACCCGGACGACCGATGGAGTCCCATCGGAGTGGCACTCGCTGGTTCTGGACGCGGCCGGCGCCCGGAATCCGGGCGGGAAAGCCCTCGATCCTGCCGTTAGGACACGATCTGATATCGGTTTGCACACCGGGCGAGAACGTAACCCGGTTGTAATACAACTGCCGTTGAATCAGCCGATCACAGTCCACCTCGGCGGCCACTGTGGCCGCCGGCAACGACCAAGGGGACCCATGGGAATCAAGAAACGTGCGGGGTTGGCCGCGCTCAGCGCCATCACCCTCCTCGCGCTGGCCGCCTGCTCCTCCACGCCGCCCGCCGGTGGCGAGTCCACCCCCGCGACCGAGCCCGGAGCCGGGTCGGGGGAGTGGATCCTCGGCACCACCGACAAGATCACCTCGATCGACCCGGCCGGCGCCTACGACATCGGATCGTGGAACCTGCAGTACTCCCTGTTCGAGCAACTGGTAGCCGTCCCGGCGGGTGAGAGCACGCCGGTCGGCGACGCCGCCGAGAGCTGCGAGTACGGCGACGCCCAGACGATCACCTGCACGCTGCGTGCCGACAACAAGTTCTCCAACGGCAACGCGCTCACCTCCTCCGACGTCAAGTTCTCCTTCGAGCGCAACATCGCGATCAACGACCCCAACGGCGCCTCGATCCTGCTGGCCAACCTGTCCGACGGCGCCGAGGCGCCGAAGCTCAAGGCCGGCGCCATCGAGACCCCCGACGACCTGACGGTGGTCTTCCACCTCAACAACCCCGACCTCACCTTCCTCAGCGTGATCTCGGGCGCGGTGGCGTCCATCGTGGACGAGGAGACGTTCCCGGCCGACGCGCTGCTCCCCGACGCCGACGTGATCGGCTCCGGCCCGCTGCAGCTCGACTCCTTCACCAAGGACCAGCAGGCAGCCCTCGGCAAGAACGCGAACTACTCCGGCCCGCGCACCGCGCAGTCCGACCAGGTGTTCATCCAGTACTTCGCCGATGCCTCCCCGCTGCGGCAGGCCATCGAGGCCGGTGACGTGGACGTGGCGTGGCGCACGCTCAGCCCGACCGACCTCACCAGCCTGCGCACCAACAGCGCCGTCAGCGTGCTGGACGGCGAGGGCGCCGAGTTCCGCTACTGGGTCGCCCAGACCAAGAACGAGGCTCCCGGCAAGGTCGCCGTCCGCCAGGCGGTCGCGAACCTGATCGACCGCCAGGCGATCGCCACCGACGTCTACGACGACCAGGTCAACCCGGCGTGGTCCATCGTCCCGCCCGGCTTCGGCGGCCAGATCCCGTCCTTCCAGACCAAGTGGGGCGACGCGCCGAACCCGGACAACGCGAAGAAGATCCTCGCCGACGCCGGTATCTCCACCCCGGTCGACATCACCATCGGCTACACCCCGACCCGTTACGGCCCGAACGCCGTGGACGAGGCCAACATGCTCGCCGAGCAGCTGACCAACTCCGGGCTCTTCACCGTGAAGATCGAGAGCGCCGAGTGGACCGAGTACCAGACCCTGTACAAGGAGGGCGCGTACGACTTCTTCCAGCTGGGCTGGTACCCCGACTTCCTGGACGCCGACAACTACCTCGCGCCGTTCATCGTGGACGGCGGGTTCTTCCAGAACGGCTACTCCAACCCTGAGGTGAACGACCTGGTCGTCAAGCAGCAGGGCGAGACCGACACCGCCGCCCGCGAGGCGATCATCGGCCAGCTCCAGGACATCGTCGCCACCGACGTGCCGCTGATCCCGTCGTGGAACGGCAAGAACGTCGCGGTGTCGCTGCCCGGGGTGAACGGTGTCGCCGAGACCCTCGACGCCACCTACATCTTCCGGATGTGGAGCATCAGCAAGTAGGTCCACCACCGCGCGGGGGGACGGGGCGCGGCCCCGTCCCCCCGTCGGCCGATCTGACGAACGTGGCCACCCCACCCGCCCCGGGTGGGTACCCTGAACGATCGCGGGGCCGCACCGGTCCGGCATCCGGGCCACGACCGTCCACTATCTGAGGAGCGCAATGCGAGCAGGGTCACTCCCCCGCTACCTCCTCCAGCGGTTGCTGCTGGTCATCCCGATGATCCTGGTCCTGTTGACCCTGGTCTTCTTCCTGCTCCGCGTCGCCCCGGGCGACCCGGTGACGGCGACCCTGGGCGACCGGCTGCCGCAGGAGGCGATCGACGCCCGGCGCGCCCAGCTCGGCCTCGACCGTCCCCTGATCGTCCAGTTCTTCGAGTACCTGGGCCAGGTCGCCACCCTCAACTTCGGCGAGGCGATCTCCGACAACCAGCCGATCCTCGGTGTCGTCCGGGACAACGGCGGCGCAACCCTCACCCTCACCCTCGGAGCCTTCCTCTTCGCCCTCCTGGTCGGGATCCCGCTGGGCCGGCTCGCCGGTCGCCGGCGCGACTCCGCCGGCGACGTGGTGATCCGGATCTTCGGCGTCGTGAGCTATGCGGCACCGGTCTTCTTCGTCGGACTGCTGATGCAGATGTGGCTGGCGCGACCGCTCGGCCTGCCGACCTCAGGGATCGCCTCGCCGCGGGTCATGTTCACCGTGTCGGCGGAGCCGATCACCCACATCCTGCTGGTCGACGCGATCCTGCAGGGCAACTGGGCGGCCACCGGCGACATCCTCGTCCACCACGTCCTGCCCTGCCTCGCGCTCGGCCTGCTGCTCTGCGGGATCTTCATCCGACTGGTCCGGGTCAACCTGCTGCAAACCCTCCAGGCCGACTACGTCGAGGCGGCCCGGGCACGCGGCATCCCCGAGAAGCAGGTGGTCAAGAAGCACGCCTTCCGCAACGCGCTGGTGCCGGTGGTGACCGTGATCGGGCTGCAGGTCGCCCTGACGCTCAGCGGCGCGGTCCTCACCGAGAAGACGTTCAACTGGCCCGGCCTCGGGTTCAAGCTGCTGCAGTACATCGAGGTGCGGGACTACATCGCCGTCCAGGGAATCGTCACGTTCATCGCCCTGCTCGTCGTGGTGATGTCGCTGGTCGTCGACGTCGTCAATGCGCTGATCGACCCGAGGGTGAGGTACCAGTGAGACGCCTGCTCGCCCCCGTCCGCGCGACCACGGGTACCGCCCGCTGGCTGCTGGTCGCCGGCATGCTGATCGTCGCGTTGTTCGTCGTGTTCGCGCTGTTCGCCGACTGGATCGCCCCCTTCGGCTTCAACCAGACCACCGGCGCCGACGGGATCAAGTTCGAGAAGCTCTCGCCGCCCGGCGGCGCCCACCTGTTCGGGGTCAACGACCTGTTCTTCGACGTCTACTCCCGGGTCGTCTGGGGCGCCCGGACGGCGCTGCTGGTGGTCTTGCTGTCGGTCCTGATCTCCGTGGTCCTCGGCGTCGCCCTCGGCCTGCTGTCGGGCTACGTCGGCGGCTGGCTCGACCGCACGCTGGTGCTGGTGATGGACGCGGTGTACGCCCTGCCCTCGCTGCTGCTAGCCATCGTCTTCGCGTTCCTGCTCCGGGGCACGCTCGGCTCCGGCGTCGCCGCCGCCGCCCTCTCGCTGACCGTGATCTACCTGCCGCAGTACTTCCGGGTCGTCCGCAACACCACTGTGAGCGCCAGAGAGGCGACCTACGTCGAGGCCGCCCGCGCCTTCGGGGCGTCCAACACCACCATCATGGGCCGCTACCTGTTCAGCAACGTCATCCAGTCGGTGCCGGTGATCGGCACCCTGAACGCCGCCGATGCCATCTCCACCCTCGCCGCGCTGGGCTTCCTCGGCCTGGGCATCCAGCCGAACGAGGCGTCGGAGTGGGGCTTCGACCTCTCCCGCGCGATGGACGACGCCGCGTCCGGCATCTGGTGGACGGGGCTCTTCCCCGGCCTGGCCATCGTCCTGCTGGTGACCGGCCTGACGCTGGTCGGCGAGGGGCTCAACGAGACCGTCAACCCGACCCTGCGCAAGCGCCGGTTCGCCAAGGTGGAGATGTCCGAGCCGGCCGGGAGGACCGACCCGCTCGGCGTCCCCGCGGGTGTCGGCGCGACCCCCGCGGGGGTCGCGGTCGAGCCAGTGGCCGACTGGGGCCCCGAGTCCGGCGAGGAGGCAGCGCGATGAGCCAGCCGGTGATCGACGCCACCGACGTCAGGGTCTGGTACGGCACGCCGCGGGGATCGGTGAAGGCGGTGGACGGGGTCTCGTTCGCCGTCCAGCCCGGCGAGATCCTCGGCCTGGTCGGCGAGTCCGGCTGCGGCAAGTCCACCCTGGGACGCGCCCTGCTCGGCCTCCTGCCCGCCGGGGCGAAGATGGATGGCAGCCTGTTGTTCAAGGGCGAGGACCTGGTCGCGATGTCGGACAAGGAGCGGTTCGCCCACCGCGGCACCGATCTGGCGATGATCTTCCAGGAGCCGCTCACCCGGCTGAACCCGCTGATGCGGGTCAGCGAGCACTTCACCGAGACCCTGCGCTCCCACCACCCCAAGATGCGCGCCAGCGAGGTCGAGGCCCGCTCGCTGGAGGTGCTCCGGCTGATCGGCATCCCGCCGTCGCGCTGGAAGGCCTACCCGCACGAGTTCTCCGGCGGCATGCGCCAGCGGCTGATGATCGCGCTCGCGCTGGTGCTGCGTCCGGCGTTCGTCGTGGCTGACGAACCGACCACCGCCCTGGACGTGCTGGTGGAGGCGCAGATCATCAAGATCCTCCACGACCTGCGGCGCAACTTCGACACCTCGCTGCTGCTGATCACCCACAACCTCGGGATCATCGCCGAGACCTGTGACCGGGTGGCGGTGATGTACGCCGGCAAGATCGTCGAGGTCGGCGACGCCCGCACGGTGTTCCGCGACCCCCAGCACCCGTACACCCGCGAGTTGCTGCGTTCCACGATCACCCTGGCCACCGACGGGCTGAACTCGATCCCCGGCGCCCCGCCCGACCTCGTCGATCCGCCGCCGGGCTGCCACTTCCACCCCCGGTGCCCGGACGCGATGACGATCTGCCCGCAGTTCGAGCCGCTGCTGCTGGCCCGCGACGGCGGGCCGAGCCGGGTCGGCAGCGACGACGTCGCGTGCTGGGGGACGCGGACGGCGGCCCTGACGCCGCAGCAGCGCACGCCGCTGGTGAGAGAGGAACTGGCCGTTGCCGACGAAGCCTGAGAGCGTCCTCGACGTCACCGACCTCGAGATCCACTTCGCCCTGCACTCCAGCGGGCTCGCCCGCCTGTTCGGCAGGCAGACCGCCACCGTGAAGGCCGTGGACGGGGTGAACCTGCAGCTGAGGCGCGGGGAGGTGCTCGGCCTGGTCGGCGAGTCCGGGTCGGGCAAGACCACCCTCGGCCGGGCGATGCTCGGCCTCGTGCCGGCGACCTCGGGAAGCATCCGGCACCAGCCTGCCGACGGCGGTCCGGGGGTCGACATCGCCAGCCTGCGCGGCGCGGCCCTGCGCCGTCACCGTACCCGGCTCCAGATGGTCTTCCAGGATCCGAACGCGGCGCTCAACCCGTCCATGACCATCGAGACCGCGGTCGGCCACCCGCTGGTCGTGCACGGCCGGGCGAAGGGGGCGGAGCTCCGCTCCCGGGTGGCGGCCGCCCTGGAGCGGGTGGGGCTCGCACCGGCCGAGCAGTTCCTCGGCAAGTACCCGTCCGACCTCTCCGGCGGCCAGAAGCAGCGGGCGGTGATCGCCCGCTCGATCATCCTCGACCCGGAGGTGCTGATCGCCGACGAGCCCGTGTCGATGCTGGACATGAGCGTGCGGGCGAAGATCCTGCAGCTGATGCTCGACCTGAAGAACGACCTCGGGCTCACCTACGTCTACATCACCCACGACCTCGCCACGGCGAAGTTCTTCTGCGATCGGATCGCCATCATGTACCTCGGCAAGGTGGTCGAGATCGGTCCGACCGAGGAGATCTTCGCCAACCCCCGGCACCCCTACACCCAGGCGTTGCTGCGGGCGATCCCGGACATCGACCCGGACACGCCGTTCGCGCGCGACCTGCCGCGGGGTGAGATCCCGGACGCCGCCCGTCCGCCGGCCGGCTGCGCCTTCCACCCGCGCTGCCCGCTCGCCCGTGCCGAGTGCGGCTGGGAGCCGCGCGACCTGAGGGCCGTGATGGAGGAGCACTGGACCCACGTCGACATCGAGACCTACCACCGCGAGCAGGCGGTGGTGGGGGACCTGGCCGGGCTGGCGCACAGTGGCCGGACGGCCGTCGTCACACCCGCCGCCGGCACCGCGGCCGAGGTCGGTGAAGTGCTCGCACGGATCAGGAACGAGACCAGCGCCGACCCGCTGTGGCGCGGCGTGACCCGGATGGAGACCACCGCTGCGGGAGTCGAGATCGACTTCGCCGACCCGGCCGAGATCAGCCTGCGCCGGGTCGGTGGGGTAGAGGTCGCCTGCGTCCTGCATCG
>JAVHXR010000288.1:1813-4216 GCA_031119515.1 Propionicimonas sp. | reverse complement strand
CTGCCGAGTCCGAGGGCGGCGAGTCCGCCCTCGACAAGTACTCGGTCGACCTGACCGAGCGCGCCCGTGACGGTCGCCTCGACCCGGTCATCGGACGGGACTCCGAGATCCGCCGGGTGGTCCAGGTGCTCGCCCGGCGGACCAAGAACAACCCGGTCCTGATCGGCGAGCCGGGGGTCGGCAAGACCGCAGTGGTCGAGGGACTCGCCCAGCGCGTCGTGGCCGGTGACGTCCCGGACTCGTTGAAGGGGCGGCGGGTGGTCTCCCTCGACCTGGCCTCGATGGTCGCCGGCGCGAAGTATCGCGGCGAGTTCGAGGAGCGGCTCAAGGCCGTCCTCAACGAGATCCGCGACGCCGAGGGCAAGGTCATCACCTTCATCGACGAGCTGCACACCGTCGTGGGCGCCGGGGCGACCGGCGACTCCTCGATGGACGCCGGCAACATGCTGAAGCCGATGCTGGCCCGCGGTGAGCTGCGGATGATCGGCGCCACCACGCTGGACGAGTACCGGGAGCGGATCGAGAAGGATCCCGCCCTGGAACGCCGCTTCCAGCAGGTCTTCGTCGGCGAGCCGTCGGTCGAGGACACGATCGCGATCCTGCGCGGCCTGCGGCAGCGGTACGAGGCGCACCACAAGGTGACCATCACCGACGGCGCCCTGGTGGCGGCGGCGACCCTGTCGAACCGCTACATCACCTCGCGGCAGCTTCCCGACAAGGCCATCGACCTGGTCGACGAGGCCGCCTCCCGGCTGCGGATGGAGATCGACTCCTCCCCCGAGGAGATCGACCAGCTCCGCCGCGACATCGACCGGATGACGATGCAAGCCTTCGCCCTCGAGAAGGAGGAGGACGCGGCGTCGAAGGAGCGGTACGGACGGCTCACCGCCGCGCTGGCCGACGCCAAGGAGGAACTGCGCGGTCTCGAGACCCGCTGGGAAGCCGAGAAGTCGGGACTGAACCGGGTCGGCGAGGTCAAGGAGGAGATCGACCGGCTGCGGGTGGAGGCCGAGCGTGCCCAGCGCGAGGGCGACCTGACCCGGGCCTCGGAGATCCTCTACGGGCGGATCCCGACACTGGAAGCCGAGCTCGAGGCTGCGACGGAGGCCGAGAAGCACGCCAAGCCGATGGTCAGCGAGGAGGTGTCCTCCGCCGACATCGCGGCGGTGGTGGCGAGCTGGACCGGGATCCCGGTCGGCCGGCTGCTGCAGGGGGAGAGCGAGAAGCTGCTCGCCATGGAGGACGAGCTTGGCCGGAGGCTGATCGGCCAGCACGACGCCGTCCGCGCGGTGTCCGACGCGGTGCGGCGCTCCCGGGCCGGGATCTCCGATCCCAACCGGCCGACCGGTTCGTTCCTGTTCCTCGGCCCGACCGGCGTGGGCAAGACCGAGCTGGCCAAGGCGGTGGCCGAGTTCCTCTTCGACGACGAGCGGGCGATGGTCCGGATCGACATGAGCGAGTACGGCGAGAAGCACTCGGTCTCGCGGCTGGTCGGCGCCCCTCCCGGGTACATCGGCTACGAGGAGGGTGGCCAGCTGACCGAGGCGGTCCGGCGGCGGCCGTACTCCGTGGTGCTGCTGGACGAGGTCGAGAAGGCCCACCCCGAGGTCTTCAACATCCTGCTGCAGGTGCTGGACGACGGCCGGCTGACCGACGGCCAGGGCCGCACGGTCGACTTCCGCAACGTCATCCTGATCCTCACCAGCAACCTCGGTTCGCAGTTCCTTGCCGACCCGGCGCTCGACGCCGAGACCAAGAACAAGACGGTGATGAACGTCGTCAGGCAGGCGTTCAAGCCGGAGTTCCTGAACCGGCTGGACGAGATCGTGATGTTCGCCCCGCTGGGCACCGGCGAGTTGAGCCGGATCGTCGACATCCAGCTCAACCGGCTCAACGCCCGGCTGGCCGACCGGCGGATCCGGATCGAGGTGACGCAGGCCGGCAAGGACTGGCTCGCCCTGACCGGATTCGACCCGGTCTACGGCGCCCGTCCGCTGAAGCGGCTGGTGCAGACCACGATCGAGGACGGCCTGGCGCGCCGCGTCCTGGCCGGTGAGGTGGACGACGGCGACACGGTGGTGTTCGACGTGAATGCCGACAGCACCGCGATCGAGATGGTGGACGCCGCCCGCGTCGCCTGAGCGTCCGGGGCCAGCCTCTGAGCGTCGAGGGCCACTGCCCAGGTGCTGGCCCTCGGTGAGTTGGTCCGCCTGGCCGCTGACGACTCGTCTGTCGGCGAGGCCCCGGGTCGGCCATCGTGGGCGGAGAAAGAGGTGGGGCCCCGGAGAGTATGAGTCCACGGGGCCCCGCTTCGTCCGGGAGCGATCCTTCCCGGTCTTCCGAAGGCCTTCCGCCACGCCCACCGACCGCATCACCGGCCGGCCCCGGCGGACCGAGATCCAC
>JAVHXR010000288.1:0-1803 GCA_031119515.1 Propionicimonas sp. | reverse complement strand
AGCCTGGGTTCCTTCCCTCGGCTACCGGACCACCGAAGCGATCCGGTGCGCCATTTCTAGTGCCTCGCGAATCCCCACCGCAAGGGGTTCCGGACGCGACTTGGGGCAGTTCCGCACAGATCGGCGTGTCGTCGGCGTGTCGTGTGACAGCAGTGACGGCTGGGCCGGGCCGCCCGTCCACGCGATCCGGGATGGCAGACTTTCAGGCATGACCACAGCGTTGTACGACGCCGACTGCGGCTTCTGCACGGCCTCGGCGCGCTGGCTCGAGCGGCGCGGTGCGACGGCGGCGTTCGAACCACTCCAGGCCGCCGACCTGAGCCGGCTCGGGGTGGACGGTGATCGGGCCGTCAGGGAGCTGCCCGCCGTCCTGCCGGACGGCACCGTCGCCTACGGGGCGGACGCCGTCCGCGCGACGCTGGCCACCGGCCCAGCCTGGATGCGGATAAGCGGGGCGTTCCTCGGGCTCCGCCCGCTGCGCCGGCCCGCGCACGCGCTGTACCGCTGGGTGGCTGCGCACCGCCACCGGCTACCGGGCGGCACCGGCGCCTGTGCCCTGGACGGTTAGCCGGCGGCGCGTTCACCCGCCAGTCGCTCCGCCCGCTGCTTGATCCCGAGCAGCATCCGCCGGTACATCGGGAAGTCCGCGACCTCGAGCAGCGGCGCGAACGCCAGGCCGCCCGGCGACGCGTAGGAGATCCGGATCCGGCTCACCAGCCGGGTACCGCCATCGGGCAGCGGACGCAGGCTCCATGCCCACGTCCCCGCGGTGTCGTTGCGCCACAGCAGGCAGGACGCCGGTTCGACCCCCGCCACCCGCCACGGCGATCGCTCCAGCGGCGCGAACGGGTCCATCGGCGCCGCCGGGTCGCCGATCGCCACCCGCTGCCACTGGGGCAGCACGTCGGTGGAGCTCGGTCGTGCAAGGTTGTCCAGCAGGTCGTAGGAGTACCAGCCCGCCTTGCCGACGCCGAGCTGGACGATCCATGGCCAGACATCCTCCGGGGGCGCGTCGATCGTGATCGCCCGCGTCGCGCGCATCCCGAAGCCGGACACGCCGACCTCGTCGCCGGGCAGCCGTCCGCTGCGTTCCCGGGGGGTCGCGCCCCAGCCGGTGTGCCAGCGCCGCAGCGCCGTCCCGGCCACTCCGGCTGCCAGCCCGACTCCCGCCATCGTCCACGCCCGACTCATGCCCCAAGTCTCCCGTGGCGTCGGCCGAGCCCGCTGGTGGTTGGACGGATCGGGTCCTCCCGGCTTCCGGCGGGTGGTCGGCGCTGTCCGCGGCGACGCCGTCCCCGTAGCCTTGCACCCGGACGCGGCCGCGTCCGACCCCTCAACGAAAGGACGCCGACCATGGCCAGGCTGATTGCCCGTGTCACCGCCGTCGCCGCAACCGCGGCGCTCGCGATGGGGCTCGGCGCCTGTGCCGGTACCCCCGCGGCACCCACCCAGGAGACGACGCCGTCCGAGAGCACCAGCGTCGACGTGAAGTCCCTCACAGCGACTCCCGGGACGCTCACCATCGGCACCGGCAACCCCGCCTACTCGCCGTGGGTCGAGGACGACGACCCGGAGAGCGGGAAGGGTTTCGAGGCCGCCGTCGCCTACGCCGTCGCCGAGCAGCTCGGCTTCGGCAAGGACGAGGTCACCTGGGTGCGGACAACCTTCGACGAGGCGATCGCGCCCGGTCCCAAGACCTGGGACGTGAACCTGCAGCAGTTCTCGATCACGGACGAGCGCAAGCAGGCGGTCGACTTCTCCCGCCCGTACTACACCACCGCGCAGGCGGTGCTGACCTACGAG
>JAVHXR010000287.1 GCA_031119515.1 Propionicimonas sp. | reverse complement strand
ACAAGAAGATCGGCCTGGGTCCTGCGACCCATCCGCTGTTGAAGGCGATGGCACGCGGCCGGAAACTGCGCGGCACCCGACTCGATCCTTTCGGGTATGCCCATGTGCGCCGCCTGGAAAGGGCGCTGCGTGACCACTACGAGGCGATGGTCTTGGCGCTGGCCGTCGACCTCACCTCGGCAAACTACGACCGCGCCGTGGCCGCGGCGGCGGCGGCGGACCTCGTACGGGGATACGAACACGTCAAGCTGGGCAACGTCGAGCGCTACCGGGACGTCCTTGCGGCACTCGATCTGCCTCGCGCGGTACCCTCGTTTCCGGTCCTCGGGGACGAGGACTCTGCTGCGACAGCGGATTCCAAGAAAGCCATCGGGCCAGGCTCGCCGGGCGGCGGTGATCACGCCGGGGCGGTACCCGACGAACCGCAATACGGCTGAGTCGGAGCCCGGGCGAGAATTCGAGGAGAGTACTCAGGCCGACTGGGTGGCAGCGGACGCTGCCTCCAGCCGGCGCTGGGCCAGAGTGCGCGCGGCCGCATCGGTGGTGATGTTGTCCGCCGCGCTGATCGCATAAACCTCAGCGAGTGTGTCGCCGATACGGCGGGTGTGCTCCTCGACGGTGGCGGTGGTCCAGCCCAGCACCTCCTGCCCAATGAGGCAGAACGCTCCGCCGGCGTTGACAACGAAGTCCGGTGCATAGGAGATCCCGCGAGACCGGAGAACGGTACCGGCCTCCTCATCAACAAGGATGTTGTTGGCGGCGCCCACGACAGCGTTGGCGGGTAGGGCTGCAGCGACGGCGCTGTCGATTACGCCGCCCATCGCGCAGGGAGCGAAGATGTCGCACGGGGTCGTGAGTGCATCGGTGGGGGCAACTACGGTGTACCCCGCATCGCGAGCGGCGGCCAGTAGGTCGGTCTCGGTATCGGTCACGAGGATTTTGGCCCCGGCGCCGGCCGCCAAAGCAGCGAGGTGGGTGCCGACCGCGCCGAGACCTTGTATCAGCACCGATCGCCCATCGAGGGATCCGAGGCTGCGATGGTGTGCGGTCGCCTTCATGGCTTCGAGGACTCCGACGGCGGTATTGCGGGCACTGGAGCCCGCTCCACCGCGCTCAGCGGAGCGCCCGAACACAAAATCGGTCGTGTCGTTGAGAACATCCATGTCAGCGGAGTTGGTGTTCATGTCAGGTCCAGTCCAGTAATGACCGGCGAGCTGATTGATGTTCTCGGCGTGGAGTCGAAGGATGCGTGTCCAGGTTCTCGGTGCGATCAACTTACGTGCCGCTGGTAATGCAATGACCGATTTTCCGCCGCCCATGGGCAGATTGCTGACGGCCATCTTGAGTGTCATCGCCTCCGCCAATTTGGCGGCATCAGCCAGCGCATCGGCAGTGGTGGCGTAGTGGGCAGCGCGGGTACCACCCACAGCAGGGCCGAGTTGCGTTGAATCGAGCCGGATTACAAAAAACACGCCACTTTCCGGGTCGTATCGGGTGGCAGTCAGTTCACCATCCCAGTACAGGGCGTCGTCGGCAGTCATTCGGTGTCCTTCGGTGTCGGGGGGAGACAATGGAGTAGGTCACGTGTGCCTGTCCGGCGCGCTTAGTCCTGGCCGAGCGAGCTTGCTAGCCCAATTCGTGGCTGTTGGGCCGTCCACGGGCTGACGGGTGCAGTTCCGCGTCCAGTCACCAAGGGCAGAGTCCGAAAACCTACGCGCTCTCGGAGCGCGATTTCCGATCGAGTTCGCGCTACGCCTTTGAGGTTGAGGATCATCTGGATAACGCTCTCCAGATGGGCGCTGTCTCGGCCCACTATGCGGCAGAGCAGGTCGCCGTCACCGGCCATCGAGTGCGCCTCAATGACCTCGGGGATGGACCACAGGGCTCGCGTGATGGCGTCGACGACGCCCTGGGTCAGCTGGACGTGGACGAAGGCCAGCATGGTGTAGCCAAGAGCGGCGGGATCAATGGCCGGCGCAAAGCTCGCGATCACCCCCTCGCGTTCAAGGCGGGCTAGTCGTGATTGCACGGTGCCCCGGGCCACGCCGAGTATGCGAGCGTATTCCCGCATGCCGGCCCGCGGTTCCTCGAGCAGCAGTTGCAGGATCGATTTGTCGAGATCGTCCAACTTGGTCACGGGGCAACCCGCGGTGGTGCGTGGTACGGCAGGAACGATGAGGTGGCGCAGTTGTCAGTATCCATCGAGACGGTCCTTCCTCGCGGCCCAGGAGCCGAAACCGGCGAGCTGATCCTGGGCGATGTGAGTGAAAGTACCAATGGCTGAACCGATGAATGAACAAGTGCAGAAAATAAGCAGCCATGTGCGCAAGGCAGGGGGGGGTAGACCACGCCTAGTGTGCAATTGGACTACTGCCGTGCGGCAGCGCGGTGGGTGCCGGTCGTACCGATCGTGTGAGTCAGTTCTGCGGACTGTCCTGTAGTGGTTGTCGTGCGGTGCCCGATAGTTCCGCATGCATTTGGCGCAACTCGCGTTTGAGGATCTTGCCGCTGGGGTTTTTCGGCAGCGACTGTGCGAGAACGACGTACTTGGGTCGTTTGTAGCCCGCAAGACGCTCCCGGGCGTGCCTGTGGACGTCATCTTCGGTCAAGCTCACGCCTGGGCGGGCAACGATCACCGCCGCGACCGCTTCGATCCAGCGGGGGTCGTGGATGCCGAAGACGGCCACTTCGGCGACGCCTTCGAGCTCGTAGAGGGCTTCCTCGACTTCGCGGCTCGCGACGTTCTCTCCGCCCGTTTTGATCATGTCCTTCTTGCGGTCGACCACGGAGAGATAGCCCTCGGCGCTCATGACGCCGAGGTCGCCGGAGTGGAACCATCCGTTGCGAAAAGCGTCGGTTGTCTTATCCGGATCGCGGTAGTAACCCAGGGTGGCTTGGGGGCTGCGATGGACGATCTCTCCGATCACACCGGCATCGACAATGGTGTCCTCGTCGTCGACGACTCGCGTCTCGACGTTCAGCGATGCCCGGCCCGCGGAACCAGGATGTGTTGCTTGCTCCGTCGGGCGAAGAATGGTTGCCACCGGCGCCATCTCGGTCTGGCCGTAGAAGTTCCAGAACTCGACGCGGGGAAGTCGTTCCTGTAGTTCTTTGAGTATTTCGACCGGCATTGCAGAGGCTCCGTAGTAACCCTTGCGCAGGCTGCGTAGGTCCCGATGGTCAAAGTCCGGATGCCGCAGCAACCCTATCCACACCGTCGGTGGGCAGAACAGTTTTGTCACCGCCTCGCGTTCGATGGCGGCGAGCATCGCCGCTGGGTCGGGTGACGGGAGGATGACGCTGGTGGCGCCGAGGTAGATGTCGACGCAGAGGAAACAGTCCAGTTGGGCGCAGTGATAAAGGGGCAGGGTGTGCAAGTCGACGTCGTCATGGTCCATGCCACCGTCGATGGCGCAGGAGACATACTGGCTGATCAGGGAGCGCGAGGTGAGCATGACTCCCTTCGGTCGCGACTCGGTTCCTGAGGTGTACATCAGTCGCAGCGGATCGTCGTCGTCGAGGAGCGGCTGCGGAGGCGGGGCGACACGCTCACTCAACCACTCAGACACGTGCTCCCACCCTGGAGGTGGTGGCGAGGTCGGCGAGGAAGTCGCTCGGACGATCCCCTTGACCGCCCGGCTGATCTCTGCGGTGACCAGGGCGTCTTGGGCAACGTCGATCAGCGCTTCCTCCGCCACCATCCCAGCCACCTCGGCATGGCCGAGGATGTAGGCGATTTCGTTGGAGTTGAGCATGAAGTTGATGGGGACTAGCACGATGCCGAGGCGTGCGGCGGCGTAGGCCAAGGCAGCGAACTCCCAGCCGTTACGACTCAATAGGCCCAGCCGGTCGCCCTTGGCGAGGCCGCGCGATGCGAGGGCGGCCGCACAGTTGTCTACCGCGTTGTCGAACTGTCCGAATGTCATCCGGAGGTCACCGTCGACGATTGCGACTTTATCCGGGTAGCGGTAACTGGTTCGTCTTAGTAGATCGCCCAACGTGTGTGAGCGTGCTCGGCGGACCAGATCACTGTGATTTTCACCCGTCATGCAGCAAGAATGCCTGCTGGCGGGCTGCCGCGTCAGTGGGTGGACCGTCGGACTGAACCGATGGACCGGCAGGGCGCTCATTGGGGTGAGGAGTCTGGGCCACTGGCCCAAACGGTGGCGCGTCGGCGTTGACCGACTTCCCGCAGGTGTGGCGTACTTCACATGTCGGAGC
>JAVHXR010000286.1 GCA_031119515.1 Propionicimonas sp. | reverse complement strand
CCGCCGTTCGGCCCGGCGCCCCTGGCGTGGAGGATCCCCGTCGCCGTGCGGGCGATGGCGATGGTGACGACGAACCCGGCGCCGGCGAACAGGACGCGCTCGCGCCGCGTGCTGATGTGGTCACGGAGCTGCGGGCGCGACGGCGCGGCCGGGTGCGGCCCGTCGGAGAGCGCCCGGGCGATCCCCGGCAGGCTGTACAGCGCAGCCAGCACGAGGACCGTCATCACAAGCCCGTACCAGTGGAAGAGGTTCGGTATCCACACCGGCCCGCAGTCGATGAAGGCGACGAACGCCAGCAGCAGGCCGACCGCCGGCGCCCACCAGGCCGTGGTCGTCAGCCACCACTGGGTCGACCGGAGCAGCGCTCCCGCCTCCTCCGCCCGCTGCACCGGCCAGGACCGGCCCAACGCCACCATCCCCCAGGCTGCCAGTCCGAGCCATCCCGCGGCGACCAGCAGGCTGGCCACGACCATCGGGACGTCCCCCCGCAGCCCGCCGAGGGCGAGCGCGCCGAACCCCACCTCCGCGAGCACCAGCACCAGGACGAGTACGCCCAGGTAGATCCGCAGGCCGCGGGAAGGTGTCGGGTCGGTCACCTCGAGCCCGCCTGTCAGGGCCCCGGTGCGGCGTTACCGGAGGTGTAGAACCGGAACCCCCGGGGAACGCCGGCATGCCGGGTGACATCGGAGAACTTCACCGGAACGGTGTCGGCGCCCTGGCGGACGTGGAAGTGGATGTGGCCGGTCAGGCTGTTCCCGACACTGCCCGCCTTCGCCAGCTGGTCGCCCTGGTTGACGTAGGCCCCCACCGCGACCGCCGCGCTCCCCTTCTGGACGTGGAGGTAGGAGGCGACCGACCCGTCCGGGTGCGTGACCTCGACCTCGTTGTTCGGCCCGCCGATGCCGTCGTTGGAGTCGATCACGCTGGTGACCTGGCCGCCGGCGGCGGCCAGGACCGGCGTCCCGCACCCTCGCCTGAAGTCGTAGGCGAAGTCCTGGGTGAGGTTGCCGTGGGTGTGGTTGAAGGAGGAGTTGTTCCCCTGGATCACCCAGGTGCGTTCGCCCCCGGGGAACGGGAGCAGCAGCACGGGCGCCGTGGCGTACCGGGCGGGATCGACGCTGCCCCGCAGCAGCAGGTACGGGATCAGCCAGGCCAGCCCCCACACCAGCGGGATCGCGCCGGCGAGCACGAGCACCCAGACCGGGGAGTCCTCGTCGTTGGGGACCAGCACGAGGGCGATCGCCAGGACGAGGCCCACCAGGCCGAGGGCGTGGAACAGCCGCGGCACGACCGGCGGCCCGCACTTGACCAGCGCGAGGAAGGCCAGCCCCAGCCCGGTGACCGGGGCGAGGACGAGGGCGTAGGCGGCCAGGTCGTCGGAGGATCCCGCCGCGGGATCGTCGGCGGCCAGCCGGCCGACGTTGAGCAGTGCCCAGACCAGCACGATCGTCCAGCCGGTCAGCACCGCGAAGCTGGCCAGTTGCATCGGCCAGGATCCGCGCAGGCCGATCACGGCGAACACCCAGAAGGCGATCGCCAGGCCGACCAGGAGAAGGTTGACCACGAGCACGGCTCACCTCGAGCGCCGGGGGGTGTCCTCGAGGGGCCGGCGCGGGACCAGTCCATCCAGCCGACGCCGAGGGGTCAAGGCGCAGAATTGCGCGGCCGGGCGGCCACCGGAACCGGGATCACTGCCTAGGCTTGGGGCGAGTCCGAGCCTGGAGGCACCCATGGTCACGAGTCGAACGTCGCGGTCCCTGTCCGCCCGCCTCGTCGTCGCCGGCGCCCTGCTGGTGGCCGGCTGCACCGTCCCAGGAGTTCCGATGGCACCCTCGTCCGTACCCCCCGGCACGCCGTTGCCGCCCCAGTCGACGCCCGGTACGCCGTCGGCGTGGCCGAGCGGACGCCCGCCGCTGCAGACCGCGTCACCGAGCCAGCCCGGGGTGCCTGCCGAGCTCTCGCAGGCGCGCTGGCAGGCGATCCTCGACGACCTCGCGGGTCGCGGTGTCGCCGGCACCCCCGAGGTGGTGTCGGTGGCGGCGGTGACCTGGCCGGACTCCTCGCTGGGCTGCCCGTCGCCGGGTGTCTCGTACACCCAGGCGCTGGTCGACGGCGTCCGGGTCGTGGTGAGCGTCGACGGCACCGAGTACGACTACCGGTTCGGGACCGGCAGCACACCCAAGCTCTGCACCTCCGGCCGCTGACCGGCAGCACACCCAAGCTCTGCACCCCCGGCCGCTGACCGGCAGAACCCCCTCACCCGCCCGGACACGGGGATGCCCCCGCCGCGGGCCGCGGCGGGGGCATCCCCGGTTCGGTTACTTGCCTGCTACCAGGACCGCCTCAGCGGCGCCCGACTTGTTGTCGATCACCACGGCCATCAGCCCGAGCGGCTGCTGCTCGGCCCACTTCGCAGGGTCGATCACCGCCGTCACCTCGGCTACCGGCGGCTTGCGCCGGGCGGCCTCGACGGTGGCGAACTGCCCGTCCTCGATCGCCCTCGCCCACGGGTCGTACTTCGCCGTGCCGGCGAAGGTGTCCGACCCCGGACCCTCGATGGAGTAGCTGCTCACCGAGTAGGCGAACCCACCCGAGGTCGCCGTGATCCCGAGGTCGGCGGCGAGCACCGGCAGCAGGATGGTGCTGCTGTCGGTCGGCGCCGACGCCAGGAACCCTGACGCGTACAGGTTGTCCGTGGCCACCTCGTAGAGGAACACCTCTGCCAGCCCGTTGTGCGAGCCGGTGTTGATGAACCCGGAGTCGTAGCTGAACACGATCCAGTCCGGCGCGCCGTCGGCATTGGTGTCGACCTCGACGTCGAACTCGTTGAGCACGGCGTTCGACCAGCGGTTGTGGTTGTTCACCGCGAACACCAGCAACTTCTCCGTCGGGCTCCAATCCAGGCTCTGGACGCCGGCCGCCCGCAGGTCGAAGCCGCTACCAGCGGTGCCCTTCGGGACGTCCTTGCCGTCCTTGAGGCCCCAGGTGTAGAAGTCCGCACCCGCATCGAGCGCGCCGCCGCGGTTGACCAGCTTGATGGTCGCCGAGGTGGCGGGCACCGGTACCGGCGTCGGCTTGGGATCGGGCTTCCACGGGCCCTTGCCATGCCCGTTGCCGCGCTCGTTCGACTTGCCCTTGTCGGTCCCGGTCACCGCAGGAGCCGCCCCGGAGGCCGGCGTCGAGGTGGGCGTCGGGGTCGCCGAAGGCGTCGCGGATCCGGTGGACGCCGCCGGGGTGGCCGGCTCGGTCGCCGCGGGCTGGCTGGCCGGCTGCGCGTTGGTCTGCGCCGTCGGGACCACCCAGTCGGTGAGCGGGAACTTGCCGTTGTTGAGGTCGGTCACCTTCGCCTGGGCCCGGGGCACCAGCAGGTAGGGCACCCGCAGGACGCTGTCGCCCGAGGTGAGCACCACGTTGCCGGACACCTCGTTGAAGGCGAACTGCGGGTTGTCGGTCGAGTTGCCGAGCTTGCTGGCGTCGGCGTACAGCGCGACCTTGACCTTCGCCGTCCTGCCCGGCTTGATGGTCACCGTCTTGTCGCTGAGCTTGACCTTGGCCGGCTTGGACTCGGGGTTGGCGACCGCCGCCAGCTTGTAGGTGACGGTCTTCTTGCCCTTGTTCTCGATCGTCAGGCTCTTGACCCCGACGAACGCCGAGCTGGGCTCGCTGAAGCCGAAGCTCAGCGAGGGCTCCCGGAACCACCCGTTGGTGGTGCGGTAGGGATCACCCGAGACCACGACCGAGGTCGCTACCGTCTGCGCGGTGTCCACCAGCCCGACCCCGCCGCGGACCAGCCGCTGGCCGGCGACCTTGTCGGGATCCGACGTCGTCACGATCGCGGACGCGATCTCGGCGGAGTCCCAGCTCGGGTGCGCCTGGACGGCGAGCGCCGCCACGCCGGCGACGTGCGGGGCCGCCATGGAGGTGCCGGAGATGGTGGCCGCGTCGTTGCCGGTGCCGACACCGGTGGAGACGATCGACACCCCCGGTGCCGCGACGTTCGGGCTGATCGCCGAGTCGCCGTTGCGCGGACCCGAGGAGCTGAACGAGGCGTAGCCCTTGAACGACGGGTTGGTGAGCGTGTCGGCCGTCAGGGTGACGGTGCCGCCGGCTGCGGCCTCCACCACCGGACGGTCGGTCGACCGCACGCCGAGGAACGGGATCGTCACCACGTAGGGCTCCCCGGTGTCGGGGTTGCTGGTGATGTCACCCTCGAACGGCGGGTAGCCGGAGTCGGTG
>JAVHXR010000285.1:2044-4242 GCA_031119515.1 Propionicimonas sp. | reverse complement strand
CGGCAGTCCCTCGTCGGCCCGGAGGCCGGCATCGGCCAGGAAGCTGCGGTGGGTGAGGCCCAGGGACACCCACGCCGTCCAGGAGTCGTAGAACGGGGCGAGCCGCCGGATGGCGGTCGTGAGGTGGGCAGCCATCTCGTTGTGCATCCGGACGTAGGCCGCACGTTCGGCGGGCCCCCACCGCCAGCTGCCGTCGGCGGCCTGCCGGGCGGTGCAGTCGCTGCGCTCGGGGGAGACCGAGGTGCCCCGGCTCTCGAACAGGCCGGGATCGTCGTAGGAGGTGGCAGGGCTCTGCTGTCCGCCGTGGTAGAGCGCCTCGGTGTACGGGACCAGTGCCAGCGGCTCGGAGACCACGAACCGGTCGAGTGCCACCCCGTCGCGCACCAGGGGCGAGACGGTCAGCACGTCGGGGTGCTCGTCCGGTTCCAACAGGTCCAGCAACGGGGACGGTGGCTGCTCCGGCCAGGCCGGCGACCAGCCGGCCGCCAGCAGCGCAGCGTTGATCGCGCGGTGCTCCCGGCTGGTGACGTACGGCTTGAGCCTCGTGCACGGCAGCAGCAGCGCCAGCCGCCGGGTGGTGCCGCGCACCTCCAGCGGCTCCCAGCCGCCGGTGACGAACTCCAGCCAGGACGCCACCCGGGGGTGCGCGAGGGCGTCGACGTTGGCCTGCGGGGAGTAGAGGCACAGGCTCGGATCCAGCTCGAACGGTGCCCGGATCTTGCGTCGGGAGGCTTCCCGGCGGGCCGCCGGGTGGAGGTCGGCGGCCAGCGCGCCGGAAGTCGGCGAGGTCACCGTTCCCCCGCCCGCACCCGCAGTGCCATCGCCGTCGGGTTGAAGTCGTTGCACGGCGTGAGGTCCTGCGGGCAGGCCGACACCAGCACGACGAGGTCGCGCTCGGCCCGCAGCGTGATCGTCGAGCCGGGAGGATTGAGCGCCGGATCGGTGACGACCCGGCCGTCCGCTGTCACCCGGTTGTGCATGAAGACGTTCCAGGCGTTCTCGCCCCGCACCACCACGTCGACGCCGAGCAGGTCCCGGGCCTGGTGGAGGTTGTCCAGACAGCTGCGGTGACCGGCGATCCCGTAGTCGCGGGAGTAGCGCTCCGGATCACAGCACGGCACCACGATGTCGTGCCTGCCGATGTCGTCGGCGAGGATCGTGAAGACCGGGTTGCGGTGGTTGGTGAAGACCTTGTCGCCCACCCCGAGGGTGACCCGCGCGTTGCAGGAGACGGTGTGGCCGGTGGAGAGGTACTCCTCGGGGTCGGCGGCGTCGAACGCGACCAGGTCGGCCACCTGCCGTCCCTCGGTGTCGATGATGTCGAGCAGCTCCCCGGCGCGCAGCCTCACCCCGCGTCCCTGTCGGGCGGGGATCTCGATGTAGGTCTCGGGCATGGTTCCTCTCAGCAGACGTGCGCCGACCCGGCGGGGATCGGCAGCTCCGGGGTGGTCCGGACGGCCCGGCCGGCGGCCGGGGTGTTGCGGCTGGTCAGCGCCCTCACCTGGCCGTCGATCAGGACCGCACCGATGCCGGGGATGTCGCCGCGGTTGAGCGCCGCCACCGCATCGGCCGCGAGGCTCCCCCAGGGCGCGTCCATCACCACCAGGTCCGCGGGCGCTCCCACCTCGACGACGCCGGTGTCCAGGCCGTACACCCGCCGGGAGGTGCCGGTCGCCAGCGCCCAGACGGTCGCGGCGTCCACGCCGGCGAGGCTGGCCAGCTCCGCCACGGTCTTGATCACTCCCAGTGGCATCGTCCCGGTGCCGGTCGGGGTGTCCGAGCCGAGCACCACACGGTGCAGCTGGTCGTGCCCGGCGGCGAGCTGCAACAGGTCGATCGCGCTGCGCAGGTTGCCGGCTTGCACCAGCTGGATGGCCATCGCGGTGTCGGTGACGATCGTCCGCAGGCCGGCAGGATCGAGCGAGGTCGGCCCGCCGTTGAGGTGGCCGCAGACGTCCGGCGCCAGGTGCAGCAGGTGGTCGGTGGTGATCGGCTTGGATCCCGGGATCGAGGCGCCGCCGGAGTGGCAGGTGACCACGATGCCGGCGTCCTGCGCGCCCCGCACCTGGGGTTCGCCGTCGGCCGGGTCCAGGTAGCGTCCGAAGCCGAACTTCGCCAGCCCGACGCCCTCGCCGGCCACCTCGCGGAAATCGGCATCGGTCAGCACCGGTTCGAGGACGATGGAGCCGCCCTTCACC
>JAVHXR010000285.1:0-2034 GCA_031119515.1 Propionicimonas sp. | reverse complement strand
CCGCCCGTCACCTTCATCCCGCCCGGCCGGGTCACCGCCCACGACTGCGCCGCGAGAACGGCCAGCGCCTTCACGCCGGCGGCGTCGTGCGGCCGGCCGGGCAGGTGGATCTCGCCCGGCGACACGACCGTGGTGATGCCGCCGTGGACATAGGACGAGAGGAAGCCGACAGCGCTCTGCCGTGGGGTGTAGTCGCCGAACACGACGTGGCAGTGGGAGTCGACCAGCCCGGGGGCGACGGTGGCGCCGGCGGCGTCGAGCACCAGGTCGACGTCGGACGGGACGGCGTCGGTGCCGATCGCCGCGATCCGGCCGTCCAGCAGCAGCAGCGAGTCGGCCTCGAGCACCGGCCGGGCGAGGTCGCCCGACAGCAGCGTCCCGATGCCGCGCACAAGGGTGGCGGTCATCAGCGCCACCCGGAGAGGTGGTGGAGACCCGCGCGAGCAACGAGTTCGGCTGCCAGGGGACGTGCCCGCGCCACCACTTCCGCGACGTCGACGGTCGCGACCTCGCCGTCGCGGAGCACGCGTTCCCCGCCGACCCAGACGTCGGCGACCTCGCGCGAGCCGGCGATGTTGACGACCGCCTGCACCGGGTCGTGGGTACAGGCAAGGGCAGGGCTCTCCCCGTCGAACCGGACCAGGTCGGCCTGCTTGCCCACCTCGAGCGAGCCGATCGACTCCTCCAGCCGCAGCGCCCGCGCGCCACCGATGGTGGCCAGCTCCAGCGCCTCGGCCGCGCTCATGGCGGTGGCCTGCTGGTGGTGCACCCTGGCCAGCAGCGACGCCGCCTTGATCGCCTGGATCATGTCCTGGGAGTCGTTGGACGCGGCGCCGTCCACCCCGATGCCGACGTCGACGCCGAGGGCACGGAACTCGGCGACCGGGGCCGCCCCTGAGGCAAGGATCATGTTGGAGACCGGGTTGTGGGCGACGCCGACCCGGTGTTCGGCGAACAGCTCCCGGTCGTGGCGGTCGACCCACACGCAGTGTGCGGCGATGGTCGGGGCGGCGAACAGCCCTTCCCTGGCACAGAACCGGGTGGGGGTGACGCCACGGGCCTGGAAGGTGGCCGTGACCTCCTCGCGCACCTCCTGGAGGTGGATGTGGACGCCGACGCCGAGCCCGGTCGCATATGCCACCGAGCGGGCGAACATCGCGTCGCTCTGGCCACCGACCGCTCCGACGCCGACCCGGAACAGGGAGCGCCGGGAGCCCGCGACGGCTTCCCGCAGCGCCTCGTGCTCCTCGAACTCGGCCTCGATCCCGCGGTCGGAGCCGACGTCGCCGGCCCCGAACGACAGCACGCCGCGCAGGCCGAGCAGGTCGAGGGCGTTGACCACCCCGGGGGTGAGCGGGGCATCGCGGCCCGGGTCGGAGCAGAACATGTCGTTGGTGGTGGTGATCCCGCTGCGCAGCATCTGCACCCCCGACATCAGGGTGCCCACTTCCGCCATCTGCCGGTCCAGGTGCGGGTCGACCCGGTGGATCAGGGCTTCGAGCCACTCCCACAGGGTGTACTCCTCGGCCATGCCGGTGATCAGCCCCTCGGAGAAGTGGCCGTGGGTGTTGACGAATCCGGCGGTGAGGATGTCGTGGGGACCGCCCACCACCTCGGCCGCGGGGTGGGCCGCCCGGAGCGCCGGGTAGTCGCCGACCTCGGCGATCAGGTCGCCTTCGACGAGGACGGCGCCGTCGGCGATCACCGCCGGCAGCCTCCCTTGCGCGGACGTGACCACGTGGCCGCCTCGGATCAGGGTCGGCATCAGCGGCCCCCGTGGTAGTCGAAGTCGTCGGCACGAGGCACGACGAGTGCGCCGTACAGGGCCGGCCGGCGGGCCCGCAGCAGGCCGGGGATCGAGTCGAACGGCTTGCGCTCCGAGAGCTCGTCGTCGCCTTCCCGCCACCGGCGGTCCCGCGCCAGATCATGGGCGGCCAGGCTGTCCGGCCGCAGGCGGGCGTGCAGGCCGACATGATCGATGGCCGGGTTCATCTGGGGTCAGGAGGCCGGTTTCTGTTTCGAGCGATCATAACC
>JAVHXR010000284.1 GCA_031119515.1 Propionicimonas sp. | reverse complement strand
CCGAGCCGTCCAGCTTGACGTAGTTGAGTTGCTTCTCCCTCGCCCTGACCTCGACGTTGACCGGGGTGCCGCGGAATCCGAAGTCCTCCCGCAACCGCCGCTGGATGAAGCGGATGTACTGCGGGTCGAACTGCCCCGAGGTGAACAGCGCGAAGGTCGGCGGGCAGTTGTGGGCCTGGGTGCCGAACAGGATCCGGGACTGCTTGCCGCCACGCACCGGGTGGGGATGCGCCGCCGAGAGTCGGCCGAGGAAGGCATTGAGCTTGCCGGTGGAGACCCGCGTCTCCCAGCCCTCCAGCGACTCCTCGATCGCCTTGCTGAGCCGGTCGACGTTGCGACCCGTCAGGGCGGAGATGTTGACACTGGGCGCCCAGGCGAACGACTGGATGTCCTGCTCGATCTCCCGGGTCAGGTAGCGGCGTCGCTCCTCGTCGGTGAGGTCCCATTTGTTGTAGGCGATGACGAGTGCCTTGCCGGCCTCCTCCACCATGCTGAGCACCCGGAGGTCCTGGTCGCTGATGGTCTCGGACGCGTCCAGCACCACCACGCACACCTCGGCCCGCTCGATCGCGCCCTGGGTGCGCAGGGAGGCGTAGTACTCGTGACCCGACGCCTCCTTCACCCGGCGACGAAGACCGGCCGTGTCGATAAAGCGATAGATGACTCCGCCCACCTGGACGAGTTCGTCCACCGGGTCGACCGTGGTGCCGGCGACGTTGTCGACGACCGCGCGCTGGGCGCCGGCGAGCTTGTTCAGCAGGGACGACTTGCCGACGTTGGGTCGACCGACGATCGCGACCCGGCGCGGCCCGCCCACCTCGGCCTCGGCGCTGCGCGGGGCCTCCGGCAGCGCGGCGAGGACGGCGTCGAGCAGGTCGCCGGTGCCGCGACCGTGCATCGCCGAAACCGGGTACGGCTCCCCCAGCCCCAGGTTCCACATCAGCGCGGCATCCGCCTCCTGGCGGGCGTCGTCCACCTTGTTCGCCGCCAGCACGACCGGCTTCCGCGAGCGGCGCAGCACGTTGACCACCGCCTCGTCCACGTCCTGGATGCCGACCGTCGCGTCCACCACGAACAGGACGGCGTCCGCGGCGGCGATCGCGAGCTCGGCCTGCTCGGCGATCTGCGCCGCCATGCCGACGGCATCCGGCGCCCAGCCGCCGGTGTCGACCACGACGAACTCCCGGCCGTTCCACTCCGCG
Source organism: Propionicimonas sp. (assembly GCA_031119515.1). Lineage (GTDB taxonomy): Bacteria > Actinomycetota > Actinomycetes > Propionibacteriales > Propionibacteriaceae > Propionicimonas. Next base: position 3,061 of record JAVHXR010000284.1, on the reverse strand, counting down.
TCGTAGGAGACCCGGTCGCGGGTCACCCCCGGCAGGTCCTGGACGACGGCCTCGCGGCGCCCGATGATCCGGTTCACCAGCATCGACTTGCCGACGTTCGGACGGCCGACGACCGCCACCACCGGCTTGTCGAGCACCTCTTCGACGAGTTCGGTCATCGCGCACCCGCCAGGGCGAGGACCGCGTCGATGGTCTGCTCGAGCGTGAGGTAGGTGCAGTCGAGGTGGATCACTCCGTCGGCCGCGGTGGTGAAGTTCACCAGCTTCGAGTCGTCGCTGTCCCGGCGCAGCACCTGGTCGGCCAGCGCGGCGGCGTCGACCTCTCCGTCGAGGTCGAGCTTACGGCGGGCCATCCGGATCTCCGGGTCGGCGGTCAGCAGCAGCCGCAGGTCGGCGTCCGGGGCGACGACAGTGGTGATGTCGCGTCCCTCCGCGACGATCCCGGCCGGAGCGGCGTCGATGATCGCCCGCTGGCGGGCCACCAGGTCGGCGCGGCACTCGGGAACGGTGGAGACCGCGCTCACCTTCGTCGAGACCTCCTGCTCGCGGATCCGCTGGGTGACGTCGGTCCCGTTCACCCGAACCCACTGGTCGTCCGGGTCGGTGCTGATCTCGAGGTTCGCGCCCAGCGTGGAGGCGATCACCCCGGCGGTGTCGGAAGGATCGACCCCCGCGTCCAGGAACGCGCAGGTCACCGCCCGGTACATCGCGCCGGTGTCGAGGTAGGCCAGGCCGAGCCGCTGCGCGACGGCGCGCGAGGTCGTCGACTTGCCGGACCCGCTCGGGCCGTCGATCGCGATCACGAGGCGTTGGGTCATGGGAGTCCTCCGTTACAGCAGGGATTCGGGTTCGCGCAGGGTCCAGCCCGCGCCGGCCATCGCGGTCCGCAGGTCGCCGGCCCGGGCCGGGCTGACCTGCACCGACAGGAAGCCGATCTCGCGATCGGCGTCGTGGTCGATCGAGAGGTCCTCGATGTTGACGCCGGCCGCCTCGATGTCGCGGAACAGCCGCGCCAGTGAGCCGGGCTCGTCGGGGATCTCGACCACCACCTGGGCGTAGTCCACGGGCGCCAACCCGTGCTTGCCCGGCAGCGCCCGCGTACCCTCCCGTCCGCGTTCCAGGAGCAGGGCGATCTGCTCCGGATCGTCGAGAGCCTCGAGCATCGTCGTCAGATCCTGCTGCAGGGCCAGAAGCTCCAGCCGGACGGCCGCGCGGTTGGCAGAGATGATCTGGCGCCACAGTTCCGGGTCGGAGCCGGCGATCCTTGTGACGTCCCTGACACCCTGGCCGGCCAGCCGGAGGTGCTCGGTCGGCACCCGGTTGAGGGTGGCGGCCATCAGCGAGGAGACCAGGTGCGGCAGGTGGGAGACCTGCGCGACCGCCTCGTCGTGGTGCGCCGCGCCCATCGTCACCCGCCGTGCGCCGCACAGCCGGGCCAGCTCCTGGACGTCCAGGACGGCGTGGCCGGCCGAGGTGTCGTGCGGGGTGACCACCCACGTCCGGTCGATGAAGAGGTCGGCGCTGGCGGTCAGCGGACCCATCTTCTGGGAGCCGGCCATCGGGTGCGAGCCGACGTAGCGGGACAGGTCCAGCCCACGGGAGCGCAGTGCGGCGAGGACCGTGCCCTTCACCGAGCCGACGTCGGTGACGGTGGCGTGCGGGTAGGCGGCCAGCGACTCCTCCACCACGCCGGCGAGGGCGTCCGGAGGGACGGCCACCACGACCAGCCGGACCGCGTCCGGGTCGGGTCGCTCGGTGCTGCCCCCGCCGAGGGAGGCAGCGACCCGGGCGTGGCTGGAGGTGCGGTCGGAGAGGTGGACGCGGACGCCGGCCCGGGTCAGGGCGAGCCCGACGGAGGCACCGACCAGCCCGGTGCCGACGACGAGCGCTGGCGAGAGATCGATCGGGACCATCGCGGGCTACTCGCCGCCCTTCTGGACGAAGGAGCGGACATACTCCTCGGCGTCGCTCTCGAGCACGGCGTCGATCTCGTCGAGGATCGCGTCATAGTCGGCCGGGCGCACCGTCTGGCTGGACGTCAGCGGGATCGCGCTCTCCTCGTCGCGGGTAGCGGGACGCTCCCGCCGCACCCTCTCGGCCATGACTTCCTCCTTGTTCGCTGGCCAAGCCTATCCGCCGAGCGACCGCAGCACCGCATCCGGGTTCCCGGGGTCGAGCGGCTCGGACAGGTCCAGCCGGATCCGCCGGCCGCGCGGGTCGCGCAGCACGAGCCAGTCCCACGAGGTGGCCACCACCGCGTCCGGTCGCTCCCGCACCACCCGTCCCCGCAGCCACGCCCTGGTGTCGGCGGGCGGATCTGCCACGGCCGCCGCGACGTCCACCGAGAACGGCAGCGGACGGAACCTGCCACCGCGCAGCAACGCGTCGAAGGGCGACCCGTGGCCCAGCTCTGCCCAGGCCAGGTCGAGCTGCGCCAGCCGCGGTGAGTCCTCGGGAAGGCCGTGGCGCTCGGCGAAGCCGGAGAGCAGGGCGGCCTTGGCGGCCCAGTCGAGCCGGTCGGCGCATCGTCCCGGGTCCGCCCGCAGGTCGTCGAGCACCTCCTGCCAGGCGCGGAGGACGGCACCGTCTCCTCCGACTCGGCCGGCGTGGGCCAGTGCCGCCTCCAGGTACGCCGACTGCAGGTCCAGGGCGGTCAGCCGGCGGCCGTCGGCAAGTGCCAGCGGCTCCCAGGGACGGTGGCTGACGGCGTGCATCGCCGCGACCGGATCGGCCAGCCGGAACTCCGGCAGGCTGCCGTCCTCCAGTGCGGCGAGGACGGCGGCCGCCGTGCCCACCTTCAGCCAGGTCGACCACGCCGACCGGTTCGCGTCACCGGTGATGACGTGGAGCCGACGGTACCGGTCGGGACGGGCGTGCGGCTCGTCCCTGGTGTTGACGACCGGGCGCCGCCGGGTGGTCTCGATCCCTTCCGTGGTCTCGAAGAAGTCGGCGCGCTGGCTCAGCTGGAAGCCCGGCCGCTGGCCGTGCTGGCCGATCCCCACCCGGCCGGCGCCGCTGACGAGAATGTTGGCGCCGTCGTTGCCGATCAGGCTTATCGTGGA
>JAVHXR010000283.1:2802-4266 GCA_031119515.1 Propionicimonas sp. | reverse complement strand
CCTCTACGCCGCGAGTGTGCGCCAGTCGATCGCCGATCTGCTGCCGGTCGGCTTTGCACTCGCGGACCGCGAGCCGGAGCTGCTCGACACGTTGGTCGGCGGGGCCACCCAGCGCGCCGTTGACCAAGTCGACACGCTGCGCGACATCAGGAGGCAGCGCGGCGCCGACTGGGACCTGTTCTTCATCACCGGCGCCGACGCGCTCAGCCAGATCCTGACCTGGCACGGGGCGGAGGAGCTGTTCGATCTCGCCCAGTTCGTCGGGGTGTCCCGGCCAGGGGTGCCGTTGGGGGAGAGCGACATCGCCCACCTGCCCGAGGACAAGGTCAGCCTGCTGGAGATCCCCGCGCTGGCGATCTCGTCCACCGCCTGCCGTGAGCGGGTGGCCGCCGGCCTGCCGATCTGGTACCTGGTTCCGGACGGTATCGTGCAGTACATCGCCAAACGCGGCCTCTACGTCGACCAAGGAGTTTCATGACGGCAACCGACCACGCCATCGACATCGCCCGGCTGGCCGCCCTGGCCGCCCTCGACAAGCTGGCGCAGGACCCGGTCGCGTTCGACGTCTCCGAGCGGCTCGCCATCACCGACGTGTTCCTGATCGTGACCGCCACCAACGAGCGCCAGGTCGGCGCCGTGGTGGACGGCGTCGAGGAGTCCCTGTTGGCGCACGGGCTGAAGACCGTGCGGCGCGAGGGGGACCGCGAGAACCGCTGGGTGCTGATGGACTACCTCGACACGGTGGTGCACGTCCAGCACTCCGAGGAGCGCGCGCTCTACGCCCTGGAGCGGTTGTGGAAGGACTGCCCGCGGATCGACCTCCAGCTTCCGGACGAAGCCGCCGCCCGGGCATGACCGCAGAACGCGTCGTGCTGTTGCGGCACGGCGTCACCGAGTGGAACGCCAGCCGTCGGTTCCAGGGCCACGAGGACATCCCGCTCAGCGCCGACGGCGTCGCCCAGGCCAGGCGGGCGGCGGAGGTGCTCGCCGGCTGTCAGCCGGCGAGAGTGTTGTCGTCCGACCTCTCCCGGGCGCGGGCGACGGCCGGGTTCGTGGCGGAGGCCGCCGGCGTCCCTGTGGAGACCGACCCGCGCTTCCGCGAGGTGGACGTCGGGTCATGGGCGGGCCTCTCGCTCGACGCCGTCGCCGAGGTCGAGCCGGACTTCTGGCCGGCGATCCGCGAGGGACGTGACTTCCGGCGATCTCCGGAGGGCGAGACCGCCACCGAGTCGGGAGAGCGAGTGGCCGCCGCGATCACCGAGTACGCCCGCGCGGCCGACGACGGCGACGTGCTGGTGGTGGTCGGGCACGGGCTGTCGCTGGCGGTCGCCTCGTTCCTGCTGATCGGGCTGGACTACTCCCACGCCAGGCGCTTCGGCGGCCTGGCGAACTGCGGCTGGATCGACCTCGAGCCCGGCGACGCCGGCTGGCGGATGCGCGCCTACAACCGGGTCGTCGGCTGAC
>JAVHXR010000283.1:0-2792 GCA_031119515.1 Propionicimonas sp. | reverse complement strand
CTGACCTTCCTGCTGGACAGTTGTACGCGTTGTCGCGGGGAAGTGTCCGGTCAGGGGCGGGTGGTTGCGGTGTCGGGGCATCTCGGGCGGTAGCTGGACAGTTGCCGCCGTTGTCGCGGGGAAGTGTCCAGTCAGGGGGCGGGTGGTTGCGGTGTCGGGGCGTCTCGGGCTGTAGCTGGACGGTTGCCGCCGCTGTCGCGGGGAAGTGTCCAGCCAGGGACGGGAGCCCGTCAGCTGAACTTGAGGTTCGTGTACTCCACCACCGCGAGCTTGACGGTTGCCTTCCGGGAGGTGAAGACGCGGAGCTTGCCGGCGTTGCCGACCGGCACCTTCACCCAGATGCTCTTGGTGCCCTTCGGCAGTCTCACCTTGAGACTGGACGACAGCGGCGAGTCGGCGGCGCCGATGCTCAGGTACCCCTTGCCCGGTCCCTTCGTGACGGTGATCTTGACCTTGACCGAGTCGAGCATCGCGAGGCGTCCCCAGGGCACCGCCGTCCCCATCACCCTGGGGTACTTCCGCTTCTTCGCCTTGTAGGTGGCCTTCTTGGCGATGGTGACCGACTTCGACAACGTGGTGACGGTCGTGCCCGGCGTCGGGTTGATGTTGATCTTCCCGTCGACCAGGTCCTGCCTGGTGGCGGCCGGGGTGTCGGAGCTGAGGCCCTGCACCTTGCCGCCGAAGTGGATCGCGTAGGAGAGCAGCTGGCTGCCCTTGACCTCCCACGGCACCGGGTCCATGCCCTTGGCCTTGATGTACTTCAGCAGGTTGGTGGGACTGTCCTTGGCCTTGATGCCGAACCCGCTGGCGCCGAGTGAGGCGGCGAGCCGCACCCGTCCGAGGTCCATCGGCTTGTTGTCGAGGCCGACGACCCGGATCTTCGGGGCGAGCTTGCGGATCGTCGGCAGCGTGGTCGACCAGCGGAACGTGAGGATGGAGGTGCGCTCGAGCAGGCCATAGGTCTTGAGGAGCTTGATCGCCCGTTCGGCGTAGCGCCGCTCGCCGGAGGCGGGCTGGCCCGACCAGGTCTTGATGTCGAGGTCGATCCTGACGTCGGAGTCCTTCACGACGGCCGCGAACTCGTCGAAGGTCGGGATCGGCACGGTCTTCTCGCCGGTGCGGAAGTCCTCGCACCTGACCTGCTGCACCTGCGCCAGGGTCATCAGGTGGATCTTCTGGCCGGCCTGGGTGCACCGGGACTGGAGGGTGTCGTTGTGGTTCATGACACCGCGTCCGTCACTGGTGAACAGCAGGTCGGTCTCGATCACGTCGAACCCCTGATCGACGCTGTACTGGTAGGCCTCGATCGAGTTCTCCGGACGCTCCAGCGCGCCGCCGCGGTGCGACACGATCCCGAACGTGACACCCCTGGCGTTGGTGATCGGCTTGCCGTCGCCGCCCACCGTGACCGCGGACGCCGGGCTGGCGCCGATGCCGCTCGCGATCAGCGAGAGGCCGGCGAGGACGGCGGCCGCCGCCGCGACGGATCGGTGGACGCGGTGGCTGACGGGTGGGCGCAGCATGGCGGATTCCTCGGGGTTGGGGGCGCGTTGCGGGCCAGCTTAACCCGGCGGGCCGGCCGGGCCCGCCCCGATTTCCCTCCGGGGCCGGGACTGACTACAATCAGAACCCGTCGCACAGACGCGGGGCTATGGCGCAGTTGGTAGCGCGCTTCCATGGCATGGAAGAGGCCACGGGTTCGAATCCCGTTAGCTCCACCGCAGCGAAAGCCGCTCTGACTAGGTGAGAAGGCCTGAGTCTGAGTGGCTGTTTCGGTTCCGCGCACCATCAAGGGCTCGTTTCCGTCGGTGGCCACGAGCCGGGATGGGTCGCAGTCGGGAAGAGCCAGGTCTGCGAGGGCGATGTCCCGGCGACAGGGGTGTACAGCCCCGGAATCCTGAGCGTCCGATCCGCCTCGCCGATGCTGGACGGCATCGCCGGGAACCCGATCCGGAAGGCGATCGACGAGGACGGACTGCCGGCCGCCCGGTTCGGGCGCTCGGTCACCGATGGGCACCTCACACCTGACACGACCGATCGACGGGCACGGTTGCGTCCGCGCCCCGGTGCCCTGGTCGCGTGTGCCGCTTGCCGGGCGTCGTGGACGATGTCGGCTCGCTCGGCCTCAACCCAGACAGCGTTCGTCGTGGCGGCGAGACTGCGTGCGGCTCTGCCTGGCCCGGCGACGGAATCGCTCCTGAATGCTGGTCGGCCCGACTCGGCGGCCGCGGTCCAGCGGTGTCGCCCCAGTCTGCGCGACCCCTTCGAGGCGTCGGCGTCAGGACGGCATCAAGAATCACTCTGCCCCGTGGAGCGGACGACCCCGTGCGGCATAGACTGACCGACGGTCGGTCAGTGAGTGTGGTGGAAAGGTCCGGCAGATGGCACGAGTGGTCAAGAACCCCGAGGTGCGGCGAGCCGAGCTGCTCGACGTCGCGTTCGGCCTGGTGCAGCAGGTCGGCTTCGACGGGATGTCGGTCGAGGCCGTCACGACGACCGCAAAGGTGGCCAAGGGCACCTTCTACCACTCCTTCGCCTCCAAGGCCGAACTGCTGTACCAGCTGCTCGAACGCCTCGGGGACGGCCTGACCGGCCACATCTCGAACGCCGTCGAATCCACCCCCGGCACCGCGCGGGTGCGGCTGCAGGCGCTGGTGAACGCGGCCGCGGAGTACAAGACCACGCACACCGGGGAGTACTCCTGGGTGACCTTCCTGTACCGCAGGGAGAACCAGTTGCTGCGCTACCGGCTCTACTCCGTCTGGGCCGAAGCGACCCGCCCGGTGCTGCGG
>JAVHXR010000282.1:1235-4280 GCA_031119515.1 Propionicimonas sp. | reverse complement strand
CCAGGCAGTGGCCCTCGCCGTCACACACCACCCACGACCACAGAACCAACCCACACCGCCAACCCCTCACAACCCCAACCCCACCGACAGCCAGCACCCAGGCAGTGGCCCTCGCGCTCAGCGGCCGGCGCTCGCCGCGCGAGGGAGCCAGATCACCCCGGCCTGGCGTCCGGCCGCGGCGGCGTCGCGGCGGTGGGAGTGCAACGTCGGGGTCTCGAGGGTGCAGGGGTCGTGGCGCCGGACGCTGCAGCCCGCGGCTTCGAGCTGGACGGACGCCGCGCCGCCGAGGTCGAGCGCCGGGGTACCCCAGGAGGTGGTCGCCCAGGCGCCGGCCAGACCGGCGGCGACCTCGGCACGCAGCTGCTCGGGAACCTCGTAGCAGGCACCGCAGACGTGGGGACCGATCCAGGCGGTGATCCGGCGCGCACCCAGCGCGCGCATCCGGGCGAGGGTGGCGGGCAGCACCCCGGCTGCCAGCCCCACCCGTCCGGCGTGGGCGGCGGCCACCACCCCGGCGGCGGGATCGGCCAGCAGGACAGGCAGGCAGTCGGCCACCCGCACCGCGATCCCGATCCCGGCCTCGCGGGTGACCAGGGCGTCGGCCTCGGTCGTGGCGCAACCCCCGGGCGACGTGTCCGCGCCGACCTCGAGCACCTCCACCCCGTGCACCTGGTGGGCGTGGAGGACGGGCACGCCGAGGGCTTCCTCGACCAGCGCCCACCCGGGCGCCGGCCGGCCGGCGCGGTCGGCCAGGTCGAGCCGGGCGCCGCCGGGCGCCACGGCATCGCAGAACGCGACCCCGACGCCGTCGGCGCCGGGGTCGTTGCGGAACGAGAACACGCGCCCGCTGTCCTACTTCAGGAAGTCGGGAACGTCCAGGTCGTCGTCGGGGCCGGGCTGCCACGGCTCGGCGGCCGGCGTCTCCTTGACCGGCTCCGGCTCGACCGGCGCCGGCCTGGGCGCGGGCGCCACCGGCTCGGCCTGGCGGACGACGGCCGGACGCGGGCGCTGCTTCGGCAGCACGCCGCCGTCGAAGCCGGCCGCGATCACGGTGATCCTGACCTCGTCGCCGAGGGTGTCGTCGATCACGGTGCCGAAGATGATGTTCGCGTCCTCGTGCGCCGCCTGCTCGATGAGTTGCGCCGCGGTGGAGACCTCGAACAGGCCGAGGTCGGATCCGCCGGCGATCGACAGCAGCACGCCGTGGGCGCCTTCGATGCTGGCTTCCAGCAACGGCGACGAGACCGCCATCTCCGCGGCCGCCCGTGCCCGGTCCTCGCCGCGCGCCGAGCCGATCCCCATCAGGGCCGAGCCGGCGTTCTGCATGATCGCCTTGACGTCGGCGAAGTCGAGGTTGATCAGGCCGGGGGTGGTGATCAGGTCGGTGATGCCGGAGACGCCCTGCATCAGCACCTGGTCTGCCTGCCGGAACGCGTCGAGGATGGCGACGTGGTGGTCGGTCATCTCCAGCAGCTTGTCGTTCGGGATCACGATCAGGGTGTCGACCTCCTCCCGCAGCGCGGCGATGCCGTCCTCGGCCTGGGTCGAGCGCCGCCGGCCCTCGAAGGAGAACGGACGCGTCACCACGCCGATCGTCAGCGCGCCGAGGGACCGGGCGACCCTGGCCACGACGGGCGCGCCGCCGGTGCCGGTGCCGCCGCCCTCGCCGGCGGTGACGAAGACCATGTCGGCGCCCTTGAGCACCTCCTCGATCTCGTCCGCGTGGTCGTCGGCGGCCTGGCGGCCCTTCGCCGGGTCTGCCCCGGCCCCGAGGCCACGCGTGAGGTCACGGCCGATGTCGAGCTTGACGTCGGCGTCGCTCATCAGGAGCGCCTGGGCGTCCGTGTTCACCGCGATGAACTCGACGCCGCGCAGCCCTGATTCGATCATGCGATTGACAGCGTTCACGCCGCCGCCACCGACGCCTACCACCTTGATGATGGCCAGGTAATTCTGCGATGCAGTCGCCACCGGAAAACCCACCTTCTGGTCCGAACCTGGTGCCGTTGCGGGAATGCAGACGAGTCTGAGGGAAGGGCAACACCCATCTCGGCGTGTCGAGGCTATGAGACCGTCGGAGGGAAGTCCAAGCACCCCGGGGGCGCTCGGCGTGTACCTCAAGTACGGGTTCAGGGTTGGGACGCCATCCGGCCTCCGCCCACAGCAGACCGACAGCACCAGGCCCGGCCCGAGGGTCGCCACGACCGGGCAGGGCGAGCCCTTCGCCGGTCGCGGACGCAGGGCTGCGCCGACACTGACCTGCCCGCCGCAGGGCCGGTCAGCGACGGGTGGGGTAGGCAGGGGCGGAGACGTCGTAGACCGTCCCCTCCTGCTCGAGCAGGACGTCGATCACCTGCGACTTCAGCTCGGACTGCTCGGCGCTGCCCCAGAACACCCGGTCGCCGCCGCGCAGCCGCAGCGTGATCGAGTCCCTGCCGTCGGCGACGATCACCGACACCTTCGCCGCCGTCTTCTGGCTGAGGGCGGAGAACACCACCCCCGCGTCGACAAGGGTCTGCTGGTCGTCGGGGTCCGCCTCCACCCGCACGAGGCCCTTCGGCGACTTCGCGGTGTCGAACACCACCCCGGCGGCATCCGCCACCAGGTAGCCGGTGCCGGACGGGATGGCCAGGCGCGCCACCCGCTCGGTGATCTCGATCCTCAGCTCGTCCGGCCACTGCCGGGTCACGCTCACCTCCGCCACAGGGGGAAGCCCTGCGACGCGATCGGCGACGGCTTCCACGTCCACCCGGACCAGCGGTGTCCCGACGGCGACCGCTGCGGCCGCGGCGACCTCCTTGTCCGAGGCCACGTCCGTGCCCGAGATCGACACCTTCGTGACCGCGAGGACGGGCGAGAACCCCACCAGGTACACCAGTGCCGCCACCGCCAGCACCGCCAGGCCGGCGACCAGCCACCGCAACCAGCGGCGGCGGCGGACGTCGCGGCGGCGCAGCAGCAGCCGGGTGGTGGCGTCGGTGGGGGGTGCGGACCGCATCAGCCGGCGTCCTCCGCGAGCAGGCGGCCCAGCGCCGGGCCCACGGA
>JAVHXR010000282.1:0-1225 GCA_031119515.1 Propionicimonas sp. | reverse complement strand
GACGTGACGTCGCCGGCGCCCAGGGTGACCACCAGGTCGCCGGGGACGACCAGTCCGGCCAGCTCTGCTGCCGCGTCGGCCACCGACTCCACGTAGTGGACCCTGGCGGGGTCGACGAACTGCCGCACGGCCTCGGCCACGAGCACGCCGGTGACACCGGGGATCGGATCCTCCCGCGCCGGGTAGATGCCGAGCACTACCACCACGTCGGCGAGGGCGAGGGCCCGCCCGAACTCCCCGGCGAAGTCGCGGGTGCGGGTGAACAGGTGCGGCTGGAAGCACGCGACCACCCGGCGGGTGTCGGCGTACACCCGTGCCGCGGTCAGGGTGGCGACCACCTCTGTGGGGTGGTGGGCGTAGTCGTCGACGATCGTCACGCCCGCGGCCCGCCCGACCTCCTGGAACCTGCGGTGGGTGCCGTTGAAGGCGGAGGCGGCGGCCCGCAGCCGGGCACCGTCCACGCCGAGGGCGCGCCCGACCGCGTACGCCACGGCGGCGTTGTGGAGGTTGTACCGGCCGGGCACCGCGAGTTCGAGCGGCCCGGCGTCGTCGGCGGCCTGCAGCTGGGCATGGGCGCTGGACCCCGAGAACCCGAGGTCGCCGATCCGGATGTCGGCGTCGTCGGCCTCTCCCACCAGGACGAGGGACTTCCCGCTGTCGCGCAGGTCGGCGGCGAGAGCGCGGGTGCCGGGGTCGTCGGCGTCCAGCACCACGGTCTCGACCTCTGGCCGCAGCGCCAGCTGCCGGAAACCCTCCGCGTAGGCGACGGGCGTGCCCCAGTTGTCGAGGTGGTCGGCCTCGATGTTGGTGACCACGACGATCCGTGCCGGGTACTGCAGGAACGAGCCGTCCGACTCGTCGGCCTCGATGACGAAGGCCTCCCCGGAACCGACGTGCGAGCTCCGGCCGGAGGAGGTGAGCGGCGACCCGATCACGTAGGCCGGGTCGGCGCCGCACTCGCCGAGCACCCCGGCCACCCTCGCACCCTCGTCCCGCATCAACCAGGGCTGGGTGGTGGTCGCCGGGTTCGCGCTCGTCGTCCTCGGTCAGCGCTGGCTGGTCCCCCGACTCGAGCTCCCGGCCCTGCAGACGTGGAGCACGATCTTCGTCGCGATGGTGCTACAGGCCCTCCCGTTCCTCGTCGGCGGGGTCCTGCTCGCGGCCGCGATCTCGGCGTTCGTCACCGAGGAGCGGCTGAGCCGGCTCACCCCGCGCAGCCCGTGGC
>JAVHXR010000281.1 GCA_031119515.1 Propionicimonas sp. | reverse complement strand
TCTCCCGCCAGGTGCTGAACTCCGTGACGCCCGGCGGCACCGACCACCACATCCGTCCGGGACGGGTGAAGTCGTCGCTCGGTCCGGTGTAGTAGATCCCGCCGTTCTCCGTCGGCGCGATCATGCACTCGATCTCCCGGACCGGCTCGGGGATGTCGAAGTGGACGCCGTCCAGGGCGCGGATCGCCTCGTCGGCGGTGGCCTGCATCCACTCCCGCAGCGCCGGCTTGCCGTGCAGCTTGCGGGCGGGGTCGGCGTCGAGGACGGCGATCGCGTCGTCGATGGTCGCGTCCGGGCCGGCGATCTCGCGGATGATCGCGTCCTGCTCGTCGGCCATCCGCTGGAGCTCCTCCAGCCCCCACTCGTAGGTCTCGTCGAGGTCCACCGCGGCACCGACGAAGTAGCGCGACCACAGGGCGTACCGCTCCCGGCCGACGGCGTCGCGTCCGGGCGCGTGCGGGGCGAGCTCGTCGGCGAGGAACCGCTCCAGCTCGCCGTACGCGGCGGCGGCGTCCCGGCCCGCCCTGGCCAGGTCGTTGGCCAGGGCCCCGGAGGCGGCCGCGCCGTCGGGGGTGGCACCGTCGGCGAAGCCGACGAAGAACGAGGATGCCGGGTCGGCCAGCTCCGCGGCCTGCTTGACCCCCTCGGTCACCTGGAGGCGGGCGGGCACCAGCCCGCGGCTGACACCTTCGCGCAGGGAGGCGATGTACCCGCGGACGGCGTCCGGCACCTTCGCCAGCCGGGAGGCGATGCCGGCCCAGTCGTCGGTGGTCTCGGTGGGCATCAGGTCGAGCACGTCCCGCAGTCCCTGCAGCGGCGAGGCGATCACGTTCAGGTCCGCGAACGGCTCACCCGCCTCGTACAACTCCACCTGCAGCCCGAGCCGCTCCCGCATCGCGGCCAGGGTGACCCGGTCGACGGCGTCCACCGGCGCGACGGCGTCGAGTTCGCGCAGCGTCGCGCGGTCGAGGTCGGCCCGTTCGGCATGGCCCTGCGGCGACAGGTCGGTCATCAGGTGGTCGAAGCCCTTGATGCCCATGCTGGTGGCCGAGATCGGGTCGAGGGCGGCGAGCTTGTCGGTGTACGCCTCGGCGATGGCGTCGATGGCGGTCGGTTCGCGTGTGGTCACCCCCCGATCCTAGGTGTACCGGGGCCCCGGCCCGCAGGCGACGCACAGTGTCCGCGCGGGCGTCAGCCTCGGCGCAACAGCCTCCGCACGCTGCGGGCAGGCCGGCCCAGGGCGCGGGAGAACCGGTAGCTGCGGCTGGCCTTGATCGCCTTGAGTTCGGCCCGCGCCCTGGCCAGCTGCTCCTTCGCCCGCCGGGCCCGGTTGCGTGCCCGGTTCCGCTCGTCGCGCATCGTGGTGAGGCTGTCACCGCGCTCGGTCTCCAGCGGGAGCAGGTACTGCATCACCTCGCCTGCCCGCTGCCAGTCCGGCTCGCTGTAGTCGGACGGGTCCCCGTCCCCAGCCAGCAGGGCGCCCAGCGAGTCGACCTCGAACGCCGTCCCCTCGGTAACCAGGCGGGCGAGCTCCGAGGCCAGCCAGGTGTCCTCCACCAACCCAAGATCGGCCGCCTCCCCGGAGGCCAGGATCGCAGGGCTGGGGTGCCGGATCACGTAGAAGTGCTCGAGGGCACCGATCTGCAGGAACCGGTAGTCGCGCATCCCGTGGTGGCGCGGGCTCGGGTTGAGCTTCGGGTTCCCGGAGTAGGCCAGACCGGTCTTCTCCACCTTGGAGCTGAACTGCACCCATGACCGCCACGGGTAGTGCAACACCTCGATCGCGAACGCCGGGTCGGGCTCACCCGCCGACGGGATGTCCACCTCGTGGTTGCCCTGGGTGACCTGGACCCCGGCGCGCCCGACGTGGACTGCGTTGCCGGTCGGGTGCGCGTGCAGCCCCGCGGTCGTCATCAGGGTTTCCTCCGGCCGTGTGTCGCGCCAGCGCAGCCGGGTCAGTCCGGAGCCGTCCCGCGCCGGGTGGCCGGTGATGTTCACCACCGGCGCGACGAAGGAGCCGATCGCCACCGGGATCTGTTCGAACGCCTGCTTGAGGGTGAGCGAACGATCCACCGGTACGAAGAACTCGTCGGCGTCGGCGTTGATCACCCAGTCCGCGCCGTGCTCGGTGAAAGCCCGGGAGGCCATCGCCGACACCAGGGCGTACTGCTTCTTGTCGTGGACGGGGTAGTCGTGCACCTCGAGCCGGCCCCGGGCGGCGTAGGCCGCCAGGAGTTCGCGGGTGCCGTCCACCGAGCCGTTGTCGGTGGCGATGATCAGATCGACACCCTGGGCGAGATGATGCTCGATCATCGCCGCAACGATGTCGATCTCGTCCCGCACCAGCAGCGTCATCACCAACTTCATGATTGGCGATGCTACCGGCCGTCGCTGTGACGGCGCCCCGGCGCCCCGGCGCCCCGTGCGGGTGTTGGGTGGCCGCGCGCGCTGTGCGAGAATCCGGAAGGCTCTGCGGCCACAGCTGAGGACAAGGGCGGAAGCGGATGAGCAGGATGAGGGCGCTGGCGAGGCGGCTCGACCGGACCGGGGCCGGCCCTGCGCTACGAGGACTGGCCCGTCCCGTGGTCGGTGCGGTCCGCCGGCGCCGGGTCGACAGGGTGGCTCAGGAGCTGCTGTCCAGTGGTCTCTTCGACGCCGGGTACTACGCGGCGGAGGCCGGCGTCGACTTCCCGTCCGCTGCCGTGGCCGCTCGGCACTACGTCCGGCGCAGGGCCGAGCGACGCTGGTCACCCCACCCGCTGATCGCCTTCGCAGCAATTCCGGCCGCCGTGCGTGACACCTGGGTCAAGGGTGGCGTCGCGGCGATGCTCGCCTACTTCCGCTCAGCCAGGGCGAGCCAGCGGCAGTGGAGCCCGGTGTTCGACCCGACCCAGCTCCCGGCCGGTGGGAAGGGCGCGGCGCTCGCGTTCATCGCCTCGCTGCGCGACGACACCGTGCTGCCGACCAGCCCGAGGCTCGGCGGCACCGAGGTGACCTGGTCCCAGGCGCGCTCGCGCGCGATCCGGACCGCCCAGGGCATCCGCGCGCAGGTTCCCGAGGTGCGTCGACTCAACCAACTGAAGCCCACCGGCGACGCGCCCCACACCGGGTGGGTCGAGCTCGGCAGGGACCTGGTCGACTGGGAGGCGGTGAGCCGGAGCCTTCCCGAGCGGGTCGCGGGGCGGGTCTCGATCGTCATCCCCGCCTACCGCGACTTCCGGATGACCCTGGACGCGGTGCGGTTCATCACCGAGCACACCGCCGATCACGACATCGAGGTGATCGTCGTCGACAACGGGTCCAGCGGGCCGGTGTCGCAGGCGCTCGCCCAGGCGGTCGGGTGCTTCCCGCGGACCGAGGTCGTCAGGCTCCCGATCAACTACAACTTCGCCCTCGGCAGCAACGTCGGCGCCGCCCGTTCCACCGGCGAGTTCATCCTCTTCCTGAACAACGACACGGCTGTCCGCGAGGGCTGGCTGGAACCGCTGCTGGAGCGGCTCGAGGACGACGCGATCCGCGGCGTCCAGCCGCTCCTGCTGTACCCGGACGAGACCATCCAGTGCGCAGGGATCGAGTTCCTCGCCGCGGACTTCCTGCCCGCCGTCCCGCTGGCAGGACACCCGGCCGAGGACGCGAGGGCGGTTGCCGGGGTGCCGTTCAGTGCGGTCACCGCCGCCGCCCTCCTGATGCGGGCCTCCGAGGTGGTGGCGCTGCGGGGGTTCGACCCGATCTTCGTGAACGGCTCGGAGGACATCGACCTGTGCCTGCGGGCGACCGAGCGGTTCGGCGGCAGCTTCGCCGTGGTGCCCCGGTCGGTGGTGGAACACCGCGAGAGCAGGACGCCCGGCCGCGGCCTGCGGATCCCGGAGAACCGCCGGATCTTCCTCGAACGCTGGCGTGGCCGGCTGCCGGCACCCGGTTCGGCCACCCTCGCCGCGCTCGGCCTTGAGGTCGCCCACCTCCGGCCGGCCGGGGGCGTCCATCCCGTCGCGCTGCCGGTCGTGGTCCGACCCCGCCAGGCCGGCATGGACGCGACCGGACGGGAGGTGCCACGGTTGCGCTGGAGCATCAAGAACCCGGCCCCGGGTGGGTGGTACGGCCAGCGCTGGGGCGACACCCACTTCATCGAGGACCTGGGGCAGGCCCTGGAGGCCCAGGGCCAGGAGGTGGTCAGCTTCCGCAGGAACGCCCAGCTGAGTCCCGCTACGGCGCTGGACGACGTCAACCTGGCCATCCGCGGGATGTTCCAGGGATCGTCGCGGAAGAGCGGGGCATCAGTGGTGGCCTGGGCCGTCATGGGT
>JAVHXR010000280.1 GCA_031119515.1 Propionicimonas sp. | reverse complement strand
GTGGAATGGGGTGCGGGCATCGCCGACGGGCTCAGCGACAGCCGCCTCGAGATCGACATCCGGCGTTCGCTCGACCCGGCCGACGACACCAGGTGGGTGTTCCTCACCCCGATCGGCGACCGGTGGGCGGATGCCCGTCCCCGACTGGAGGCACTGCGATGAGCCCGGTCGTACTCGGTATCGACACCTCCGCCACGGTCTGCGCCGGGCTCGCCCGCGGCGGCGAGGTGCTGGCATCCGGTGTCGTCGACGACACCAGGGCGCACGCCGAGCAGCTGATGCCGCTGGTCCGCCGGGTGGCCGCGCAGGCGGGGCTCGACGGGCTCGCCGGAGTGGACGCCATCGCCGTCGGGGTCGGCCCTGGCCCGTTCACCGGCCTGCGGGTGGGTGTGGTCGCCGCCAGTGTGCTGGCCGAGGCGCTCGGCCTGCCGATCCGCGGCGTCTGCAGCCTCGACGTGCTGGCCCACCAGGGGGTGGCCGCCGGGCTGGTCTCCGGCGAGTTCGTGGTGGCGAGCGACGCCCGCCGCAAGGAGTGGTACTGGGCCCGCTACGGCGCGGACGGGCGGCGGCTCGACGGCCCGTTCGTCACCGCGCCGGACGAGCTCCCCGACCTGCCGCGGGTGGGTCCGGTGACCTCCACCCCGCTGGACCTGGACGCCGGCGTGCTGGCCTCGATCGCCGCAGGCCTGCCGGAGGCCGGCCTCGAGCCGCTCTACCTGCGCCGCCCTGACGCCGAGGTGCCCACCGCGAGGAAGTCGACCCTGGTGCCGCCCCGGCTGGCGCCGAGGAGGATCCGATGATCATCTCCGCGGCCAGGGTGGACGACCTGGACGCCGTCCTCGCCCTCGAGGAGTCCGGCTTCGCCGTGGGCGAGCGGTGGAGCCGTGAGTCCTGGACCGCCGAACTCGAACACCCCGACCGGCTCGTGCTGGTCCGCCACGACGCTCGCGGCCAGGTGATCGGGGTGGCGACCTTCAGCCTCGTCGAGGACATGTCTGACCTGCTGCGGGTGGTCGTCGCCCCCGACTCGCGGGGACGGGGGATCGGCGGCTCGCTGGTCCGGGCCGGGATGGACTGGGCCAAGGCGGTCGGCGCGCGCCGGATGCTGCTGGAGGTCCGGCCGGACAACGCCCCCGCGGTGCGCACCTACCAGAAGCTCGGATTCACCGCGCTGAACCGGCGGCGGGACTACTACGGGACCGGCGTGGACGCGCTGGTGATGGCGGTGAGGCTGTGAGCGGACCACTGATCCTCGGGATCGAATCCTCCTGCGACGAGACCGGCGTCGGGATCGTCCGGGGCCACGAGTTGCTCGCCAACGAGGTCGCCAGTTCGGTCGAGGAGCACGTCCGCTTCGGCGGCGTCGTGCCGGAGGTCGCCAGCCGGGCGCACCTGCACGCCATGGTGCCGGCGCTCCGCCGGGCGCTGGCCACCGCCGACGTCGACCTCACCGAGATCGACGCGATCGCCGTGACGGCCGGCCCCGGCCTGATGGGTGCGCTGGTGGTGGGGCTCTCCGCCGCCAAGGCGCTGGCGGTCGCTGTGAACAAGCCGCTGTACGGGCTGAACCACCTGGTCGGGCACGTGGCCGTCGACCTGCTCGACCACGGAGACCTGCCGCAGCCCTGCGCCGCCCTGCTGGTCTCCGGCGGCCACACCTCGCTGCTGGCGGTCAACGACATCACCGGCGACATCCGCGAACTCGGGGCGACCATCGACGACGCCGCCGGCGAGGCGTACGACAAGGTGGCGCGGCTGCTCGGCCTGGCCTATCCGGGCGGCCCGGTGATCGACCGGGCGGCCGCAGCGGGCGACCCGGCGGCGATCGCCTTCCCGCGCGGCCTGACCGCCGGCAAGGACCTGGCGAAGCACCGCTTCGACTACTCGTTCTCCGGGCTGAAGACCGCGGTCTCGCGCTGGGTGGAGACCCGGCGCCGCGACGGCGAGGACGTGCCGGTCGCCGACGTCGCGGCCTCGTTCCAGGAGGCGGTCTGCGACGTCCTCACCGCAAAGGCGGTCGACGCCTGCGAGTACCTCGGTGTCGACACCCTGCTGCTCGGCGGCGGCGTGGCGGCCAACTCCCGGCTGCGGGCGCTGCTGGAGGAGCGGACCGCCGCCCGCGGGATCACGCTGCGCCGGCCGCGCCCCGCCCTGTGCACCGACAACGGTGCGATGATCGCCGTCCTCGGCGCCGAGGTGGTCACCGCAGGGCTGGCCCCGTCCGGGCTCGACATCGGCGCGAATCCGGGTCTCGACGTCTCGGTCGTGCGGGTGGGACCCGCGTCGGCCCCCGGCCGGCTCGCCGGCTGAGCGATGCCGTACACCCCTGTCATCGGCGCCCTCGGCTACGTGCTGTCGCCGGACGGCGGCCGCGTCCTGCTGGTCGAGCGCACCCGGGACGGCGACGCCCACCGGGGCAAGTTCAACGGCCTCGGCGGAAAGCTGGAGCCGGACGAGGACGTCGTCTCCTGCCTGCGCAGGGAGCTCCGCGAGGAGGCCGGCATCGAGGCGACCTCGGTCCGGCTGCGTGGGACGGTGTCCTGGCCAGGGTTCGGCGGTGCCGGCGAGGACTGGTTCGGCTTCATCTTCGTCGTGGACGCGTTCACCGGCGAGGTGCCGGAGCGGAACGAGGACGGGCCGCTCGCCTGGGTCGAGCTCGGCCGGCTCGACGAGCTGCCGATGTGGGAGGGCGACCGGCACTTCCTGCCACTCGTGTTCGGCGACGGTCCCGCGTTCCACGGCGTCATGCCGTACCGTGACGGCCGCCCGGTCTCGTGGAGCTACACCGCGCTCGACGGGCGCTGACGGTTCAGTCCGCCGGTTCGGCGAGCAGTGATCCTGCGACGGTCGTCCCCAGCCGGGTGGCGGCGGCGGCATCGTCCACGGTCGCGGAGCGGCTGACCCTGGCGTAGTCGACCCCGGCGTGGCCAGCGAGGTCCGCGGTGAGCAGCAGGACACGCTCGGAGATCCAGGAGGCATGGGCGCCGACGGCGGTGTCGCAGGATGCGCCGAGGCCGGCGAGGACGGCCCGCTCGGCCGCGACGGCGACCCGGCTGGCGGTGTCGTCGAGCTGGCCGACGACGGTGATCAGGCGGTCGTCCGCGCGGCACTCCACGGCCAGCGCTCCCTGTGCGGGCGCGGGAACGACGAGGGCGGGATCGAGCACCCCGACCGACGGGTCGAGCAGGCCCAACCGCTGCAGGCCGGCCGCGGCGACCACCACGGCGTCCACCTCTCCGGACCGCGCTTGTTCCAGCCTGGTCTCGACGTTGCCGCGGACGGCGACCACCACCAGGTCGGGACGGAGCCGGCGCAAGGCCGCGGCCCGGCGCGGCGACGACGTCCCCACCCTGGCGCCGGCGGGGAGCTCGGCCAGGCCGCCGAGCGGGGAGAACAGCACGTCGCACGGGTTGGCCCGTTCCGGGACGGCGGCGACCAGCAGCCCCTCCACCTCGCCGGACGGCAGGTCCTTGTAGGAGTGGACGACGACGTCCACCGTCCCGGCGAGGAGGGCGTCGCGCAGCGCGGACACGAAGACACCCGGCCGCGGCGGCGCGGCGGACGGGCCGTCGCCTTCGGTGCGGACGCCGACCAGGTCGACCGGCTGCCCGGTGAGCTCGGCGATCGCCTCGCCGACGGTGCTCGCCTGGGCGCGGGCGAGCACGCTCGCCCTGGTGCCGAGGCGGATCATCGGGGGTGGGATGTCAGTCCACCGGCGGCGTGGACACCGGTGGAGCCTCGGCCGCTGGTGCGGGAGCCGGGGCGACCGGCAGCGTTGTGGCCGCTGGGGCAGCCGCGGCCGCCTTGAGCGCCGTGTACTTGCTCGCCAGGCCGAGGCCGAGGCCGGCGAGGAACCCGCCCAGGAGCGCGCTGCCGACCGCGGCCCAGATCCAGGGGTAGGGGTTGATCGCCGGGACGCTGTTCTTCGGCTGCATGTTGCCGAAGATGTCGAAGCTCACCTTCGCGGCCAGGCCGATCCCGGCCAGCAGGATGATCAGACCCACCCACGCCATCACCTTGGAGAAGATCCTCATGGCGACATGGTAGGCCCGGCATACTCTCCCGTCATGGAGGAGTTGCTGGCGCGCTGGCTGGTGGGCGACGAGGGCCGCGCCGCCCTGGCGGTGGCCGCCGAACTGCCCGACCCGGCCTCGCTGGCCGCCGCCGAGACGCTCCGGCGGCGCTGGACCCCGGAGCAGGCGGCTGCGGTCTCGCAGCAGGAGCAGCTCCGGCGCCGGGCGGTCGCGAAGCTGGGGGAGCGCGCCCGGAACCTCTTCCTCACCCGGGACGGCCTGGAGCAGGCC
>JAVHXR010000015.1:8139-16645 GCA_031119515.1 Propionicimonas sp. | reverse complement strand
GGAGTTCCGGGCCCCGGGGCCCGCGTCGCTGTCCCGGCCCGGATGCGCCCCGGGTTGGTAGGGTCTGGGACACTTGGTGCCAAGGAGGAACCGATGCCGCGACCCACCGGGCGGATCATGGTGGCCCAGAACCGCAAGGCCCGCCACGACTACCACCTGCACGACACCTACGAAGCCGGTCTGGTGTTGACCGGGACGGAGGTCAAGTCGCTGCGGGCCGGCCGTGCGTCCCTTGCCGACGCCTTCGCGACCGTGGACGACGGCGAGGTCTGGTTGCGCAACGCGCACATCCCCGAATACGAGTTCGGCACCTGGAAGAACCACGCCACCCGCCGCAACCGCAAACTCCTGCTGCACCGCAAGGAGAT
The DNA here is from genome assembly GCA_031119515.1 of Propionicimonas sp. Lineage (GTDB taxonomy): Bacteria > Actinomycetota > Actinomycetes > Propionibacteriales > Propionibacteriaceae > Propionicimonas. The sequence continues at coordinate 16,277 of JAVHXR010000015.1, read as the reverse complement.
CAGCAAGCTGGAGAAGGAGACCGCCAACTCGGGCCGGACCATCGTCCCGCTGGCGATCTACTTCTCCGACGGGTACGCGAAGGTCGAGATCGCGATCGCGACCGGCAAGAAGGAGTGGGACAAGCGCCACTCCATCGCCGAGCGCGAGGCGAACCGCGAGGCCGAGCGCGCGCTCGCCAGCCGGAACCGGGGGGAGTGATGGCGCGCCTGGGCAGGCCGCTGCGCGGCCTGCTGGCGGGGCTGGTGCTCGTCCTGGCGGTGGCCTTCGGGGCAGCCCCCCGGGCCGAGGCGGCCAGCCAGGACAACTTCGACTCCTTCGACATCCAGGCCACGCTGAACGGCGACGGCAGTGTGGACGTCGTCGAGACCGTCACGCTCCGGTTCGGCTCATCCTCCGGCCGACATGGGCTGGAGCGCACCCTGATCACGCGTGAGGCGGATCCCGACACCGGCCAGGACATGGTCTTCCCGGTGACTCACATCTCGGCGGAGAGCCTGACCGACGGCGTCTCGGGGATGGTCGACATCGCGCACCTGGAGTCAGCCGGCCCACGCAACACCTACGTCAGGATCCGGGTCGGCGACCCCGACCGGGTGATCAGCCAGGACACCGCCACCTACCGGTTGAGCTACCGGATCGAGGGCCTGATGCGGTCCCCGGGCGGAGTGGACCAGCTGTACTGGGACCTGACCGGCTCCGCGATGCCGCAGATCAACGACCTGACCGCCACGATCGCCGTGCCCGGGGGCGCCCAGCAGTTGTTCTGCTCGGTCGCCGAACCAGGGGTCGCCGGTCCCTGCGACAGCGAGGACACCGACGGCCAGGGGCGCGCGGTGTTCGCCCAGGGCACTATCCCGCGTGGCCAGCTGATCACCGTCGGGGTCGCCGTCACGCCCGGCCTGGTGTCGCAGAACACCCCGCTGTTCGAGGAGAATGCCGAGGTGGCCGAGCAGCGGCTCGGCCAGGGGATCCTGCTCGGTTCCACCGGTGCCGCGGCGCTGGTCGGCCTCGGCGGCTGGGCCTTCCTGCGAACCCGGACCGGCGACCGGCGCTACGACGGCCTGCCGCCCGGCGTGCTGCCGGCCGCGGGCCAGGAGGTGGCCGAGGTCCGCGACTCCCGCCACACCCAGATCCCGGTCTCGTTCGCACCCCCCAGGGTGTCGCTCGCCGAGGCGGGGCTGCTGCTGGACGGCAGCGGCCAGGTCAGGCACACCACCGCCACGCTGATGTCGCTGGCGGTGAACGGGGCGATCAAGCTGCGCAGCGAGGATCCTCCCGAGGCCCGGCTGATCGACGCCGACCGCGCCACAGACAAGCCGGGCCAGGCGCTGGTGCGGACGCTGTTCAGCGGCAACGACGTCGCCGACCTGTCCGAACCGGGTTCGATGACCAGCGTGGACGCCGCCGTCCGGCGGGCGGCCGAGAAGGCCGCCGATCGGGGCAACTGGTTCCTCAGCCCGGCGAATGTCTCGACCGGCTCGGGGTTGTCGCTTGTCGTACTGGTCCCGATGGTCGGCTTCGGTGCGTTCGCCGTGTTCGGACCCATGGTGCTCAACTTCTGGCCGCTCGGGCTGGCGCTGGTGGTCACCGGGCTCGTCGTCGCGTTCAAGCTGGCCAAGGCCCGCCGCACCGGCACCGGGCGCGCGCTGACCGACCAGGTGGAGGGCTTCCGCACCTACCTGGCCACGGCCGAGGCCGACCAGCTCCGGTTCGAGGAGGGTGAGGACATCTTCTCCAAGTACCTGCCGTGGGCGATCCTGTTCGACCTGACGGAGCGCTGGACGCGGCTGTGCGAGCAGCTGGTCGCGATGGGCAGGCTGTCCCCGGCCGCCCCGGACTGGTACTACGGCTCGAGCTGGAACCTGCACACCATGAACTGGCAGCTGAACGCGATGGGCGCCCATGTGGCGACCGCCGTCGCGCCCCCGGCCCCGAGCATCTCCGACAGCGGCTTCGGCAGCAGCGGCTCGGCCTTCGGTGGCGGCGGCGGGTTCAGCGGTGGCGGCGGGTTCTCCGGTGGTGGCGGCGGCGGAGGCGGCGGCGGCAGCTGGTGACCGGGCCCGGGTCAGCGACCCGGCGGCGGGGCGGTGGTGCCCCGCACCAGCAGTTCGGTCGAGACCACCACCCGGTCGCGGGACAGTCCCGGCTTTGACTGCAGCTGGTCGAGCACCAGCCGGACGAGTTCGTGGCCGATCCGGTGGAAGTCCTGCTTGACCGTGGTCAGCGGTGGCGAGCTGAACTCGCTCAGCGCGATCCCGTCGAAGCCGACCACCGACACGTCCTGCGGTACCCGCCTGCCGTGCTCGTGCAGCGCCCGCATCAGTCCGAACGCCATCTCGTCGTTCGCGCAGTACACCGCGGTGATGGCGGGGTCCTCCGCGATCCGCTGCCCGGCCGCGTAGCCGGACTCCGCCGACCAGTCGCCGCGCCACACCTGCGGCGGACGGATCCCGGCCTCCTCGAGGCAGCGCTGCCAGGTGGCTGCGCGCAGTGCCGCCGGATCGGAGTCAGCAGGGCCCGCGATGTGGTGGACGGTGGGATGGCCGAGTCCGAGCAGGTGCGCCATGACGTCCTGGCTGCCCTGCACCTGGTCGGCGACGACGGCGGGGTAGTAGCCGACCAGGCGGGAGTCGGACACGGCGATCGGCAGCCCGGCCGGGAGTGCGAGCGAGTCCGGGGTGGCCTGCTCGGCCCGGATGATCACCAGCCCGTCCACGGCCTGGTGGGAGAGCCGGTGGGCGGCATGCTGCCAGCCGTCCGCCTCCGGGTTGCTGACGTGCAGCAGGGTGACCGAGTGGTCCTGGGCCTCCGCGGCCTCGACCACTGCCTTGGTGGTCAGTGCCTCGCCGGTGCGCTCGAAGCGGTGGGCGAGCAGGCCGATGGTGCCGAACGAGCCGTTGCGCAGGGCACGGGCAGCGCGGTTGGGGGAGTAGCCGAGCTGGTCCATCGCGGCCAGCACCCGGGCCCGGGTGGCCGGACGGACGGCGTCCGCACCGGTCGACACCCGGGAGACGGTCTGGGCGGACACCCCGGCCAGCCGTGCGACGTCCTCGATCGACGGACCGGCCTTTCGCCGGCTCCGGCCAGTCGCGGTGGGCATGGGCCAGATGGTAGCCGGACGGACCGACTTTGGCTACGTGAACAACGAACCGAGGGTGGCGTACCGGCCCGGTGTTGATCGTTACCGGAGCGTGACAACCTGCATGGTGACAGCACCCATCGCCGCTGCTATGTTGACGTCAACATTCCGGGATCCAGCTCTTAGGGGAGCATGGATGGCACCGTTCGACGCGGGTCGAGGACGTTCTCGACCGGAGGCCGGGCGATCCGCCTCTGACGGACCTGCGCGAGAAGGCGCGAGATCCTTCCGGGACAGCACCGGCCCGCATCCCGGTGTCATGGAAACCAGAAGGATCGTCACCCGATGAAGAAGCTAACGAAACTCGCTTCGCTGGCCCTCGCGCTGCCGTTGACCATCGCGCTGGCCGCCTGCAGCGGTTCCAGCACCCCGAGCGCACAGCCCGGCGGCAGCGCCTCCGGAGGCACCACCGGCAGCGGCAAGCTGACCGCGTGGGCGTGGGACCCGGCGTTCAACATCTTCGCCCTCAACGAGGCCGCGAAGGTCTACCAGCAGGACCACCCCGACTTCGAGATCGAGGTCGTCGAGACCCCCTGGGACGACCTGCAGACCAAGCTCACCACGCTGGCGCAGTCCGGCCAGACCGATGAGCTGCCCGACATCTTCCTGATGCAGAACAACGCCTTCCAGAAGAACGTCATCAACTACCCCGACCTGTTCACCGACTACTCCGCATCCCCGGTCGACTTCAGCCAGTTCCCGCAGGGCGTGGTGGACTACTCCGTGGTCGACGGCGTGAACTACGGCCTGCCGTTCGACAACGGCACTGCCATCACGGCGCTGCGCACCGACGTCCTGGAGAAGGCTGGCTACACCGTCGACGACTTCACCGACATCACCTGGAGCGACTTCCTCGCCAAGGGCAAGGACGTCCTGGCGAAGACCGGCCAGCCGCTGCTGTCCGGCCAGGCCGGCTCCTCCGACCTGATCATGATGATGCTGCAGAGCGCCGGCGCCAGCCTGTTCGACGCCGAGGGCAAGCCGACGATCACCAACAACGAGGCGCTGATGAAGTCCATCGACGTCTACGCCCAGTTGGTCAAGGCCGGCGTCCTGACCGAGGTCAACTCCTGGGACGAGTACATCGGCACCCTGGTGAACTCCAGCGTCGCGGGCACCATCAACGGCGTCTGGATCCTGGGCTCGATCCAGACCGCCGAGGACCAGTCCGGCAAGTGGCAGATCACGAACCTGCCGAAGCTCGACGGCCTCTCCGGCGCCACCAACTACTCCGCCAACGGTGGTTCGTCGTGGGCGATCAGCTCGAACGCCAACGCTGAACTGGCGGCCGACTTCCTGAACTCCACCTTCGCCGGCTCCACCGACTTCTACGACACGATCCTGCCGTCCTCCGGCGCGATCGCGAACTGGAGCCCGGCGGGCAAGAGCCCGGTCTACTCCGAGCCGCAGGAGTTCTTCGGCGGGCAGGCCGTCTTCGCCCAGGTCCTGGAGTACGCCCCGAACGTGCCGAGCAACAACACCGGCGCCTACTACTACGAGGGCCGCGACGCCGTGAGCGCCGCGATCACGAAGATCCTCAACGGTACCGACCCGGCCACTGCCCTCGACGAGGCGCAGAAGACCGTCGAGTTCGCGATGCAGTGATCCTCGGGCCCGGTGGGTGGGCGGCCGGCAGGCCCGCCCGCCCACCGGGCACAGGGCGCAGTTCGCGCGCCCACGTCCGGTAGGAAGGTGAAACCCCTCGTGTCAGCCACCCAGACGCAGGAGAGCGGTCACTCGCAGGCGCCGCTCTCGACGAACCGCGGGAACCGCTCCCGGCCCCGCGGGAGGATGCGGGTCGAGCAGCGCCGCAACCTGACCGGCTGGGCATTCCTGATCCCGGCGGCCCTGCTGATCGCCCTGATGAACTTCTGGCCGATGATCCAGGCGTTCATCCTCTCGCTCAAGACCGGACGCGGCCGCCGGCTCGATTTCGCCGAACCCCTCTGGTACAACTACCAGCGGCTCTTCGCGGACGAGATCTTCCTGCTCACCGTCCAGAACACGTTCATCTACCTGATCGTGCAGGTCCCGATCATGCTGGTCCTGGCGCTGATCCTGGCGAACCTGCTCAACGACCGGCGGCTGCGGTTCCGCGGGATGTGGCGGACCGCGATCTTCCTGCCCTGCGCCGTCGGCCTGGTCTCCTACTCGCTGGTGTTCCGGACGCTGTTCGCCAACGACGGCTTCATCAACGACTTCCTGATGGGGCTGCACCTGATCGACTCACCGATCAACTGGCTCGGCCAGACCGGCACCGCCCGGCTGGTGATCATCCTCGGGCTGCTGTGGCGCTGGACCGGCTACAACATGGTGTTCTACCTGGCGGCCCTGCAGAACCTGGACAACTCCACCCTCGAGGCCGCCCGGATCGACGGCGCCGGCCCGTTCAAGACCTTCTGGTACGTGACCATCCCGCAGCTGAGGCCGATCATCCTGCTGACCGCGATCATGTCCACCAACGGAACCATCCAGCTCTTCGACGAGTCCTGGAACCTCACCCAGGGCGGTCCGGCCTACACCTCCATGACGATGTCGCACTACCTGTTCGAGCTGTCCTTCCAGAAGAACCCGAACTTCGGCTACGCGGCCGCCCTGTCCTACGCGATCCTGCTCATGGTCGCGGTCCTGGCGTTCATCCAGATGAAGGTGGGTGACAAGCGTGACTAGGACGCTGCGCCGCGTGCCCGGCTACCTCTTCCTGACGGTCGCCGCGATCCTGTCGGTGTTCCCGCTCTACTTCATGGTGGTGTCGGCGACCAACACCAGCCAGGACGTGCTCGACTCCCGGCTGCTGCCGGGCAGCCACCTGATCGAGAACTTCAACACCCTGGTGGGCTCCCAGGATGTCGGCTCTGCGATGTCCCACTCCGCGGTGAACGCGATCGCGACCACCGCCCTCGCCCTGGTGGTGTGCTCGATCGCCGGCTACGGCTTCGAGGTGTTCCACTCCCGCGGCAAGGACACGATGATGAGCATCCTGCTGCTCGCGATGATGATCCCGTTCGCCGCCACGATGATCCCGCTGTTCCAGCTGTTCGCCGAGCTCGACATGGTGAACTCGACCTTCGCGGTCATCCTGCCGGCGATCTCGACGCCGTTCCTGATCCTGCTGTTCCGGCAGGCGTCCCGATCGTTCCCGCACGAGATCATCGAAGCCGCCCGGATCGACGGCCTGGGGGAACTCAGCATCTTCGGCCGGATCTACCTGCCGACGATGCGGTCCACCTACGCCGCGGCCGCCGTCATCACCTTCATGACGGCCTGGAACAACTTCCTGTGGCCGAAGGTGATCCTGGTCAACAACGACTACCAGACCATGCCGATGCTGATCTCGAACATCCGTGCTGGCTACGTCACCGACTACGGCATGCTGATGCTCGCCGTGCTGCTGGCCTCGCTGCCCGCCGTGGTCGTCTTCCTGCTGCTGCAGCGCAGCTTCGCCAACGGCATCACAGGAGCGATCAAGTGAGCTTTGACCCCGTCCGCCTCTCCGACCCCGAGTTCTTCGCAGACAACCGAATCCCCGCCCACTCCGACCACCGCTGGTTCCGCGACGCCGTCGAGGCCACCGAGGGCACCAGCGGCTACGAGCAGCTGCTGAACGGGCTGTGGAAGTTCCACTACGCGAAGAACCCGGGCCAGACCGTGCCGGGGTTCGAGGCACCCGGGCACGACTGCAGCAGCTGGGACGACATCCCCGTGCCCGCCCACATCCAGCTGCAGGGCTACGACCGGCCGCAGTACACCAACGTCCAGTACCCCTGGGACGGCCACGAACAGCTCGCGTCCGGCGACGTCCCGCAACGGTTCAACCCGGTCGGCAGCTACGTCCGGACGTTCACCCTCGACCGGCCGCTGGAGCCGGGGGAGAGAGTGAGCGTGTCGTTCCACGGCGCCGAGAGCGCCATCGCGGTCTGGCTCAACGGTCATTACCTCGGCTACGGGTGCGACTCGTTCACCCCCAGCGAGTTCGACCTCACCGGCGCGCTCGTGGCGGGCGAGAACAAGCTCGCCGCCCAGGTGTTCAAGTGGAGCGCCGCCTCATGGCTGGAGGACCAGGACTTCTTCCGCTTCTCCGGCCTGTTCCGTGACGTCGTGCTGTACCGGCGTCCCGCTGCGCACGTCGAGGACCTCCAGGTGACCACCGCGGTCGGCGACGACCTCTCCGAGGCCGTCGTGTCGGTCCGGGTCGCGCTGGCAGGGCAGGGATCCGTCGCGGTGCGGCTGGAGGGCGTCGGCGACCTCACCGGGGACGGCCGGGGCGGCTTCGCCGTCCGGCTCCGGCAGCCGCGGCTGTGGAGTGCGGAGGACCCGTTCCTGTACCCCCTCGTCGTCGAGGTCAGGGACGCCGGGGGCGTCCTCACCGAGCACATCCCGCAGCAGGTCGGCATCCGGCGCTTCGGCATCGAGGACGGCGTGCTGAAGGTCAACGGGCGACGGATCGTGTTCAAGGGGGTCAACCGGCACGAGTTCGGCCCGCAGGGACGGGTGATGTCGCGCGAGCAGACCGAGGCGGACCTGCGGTTGATGAAGTCGGTCGGGATCAACGCGGTGCGCACCAGCCACTACCCGAACAACTCTTTCTTCTACGAGCTGTGCGACCAGTACGGCCTGTACGTGGTCGACGAGATGAACCTGGAGTCGCACGGGGTCTGGGACAAGGTCGCCCGCGGGCAGGCGCCGGTGGAGGAGGCCGTCCCCGGTGACCTCCCGGAGTGGCGGGCGGCGCTGCTGGACCGCGCCGCGAGCCTGCTGGAACGCGACAAGAACCACCCCAGCGTGGTGATGTGGTCCTGCGGCAACGAGTCCTTCGGGGGGACGAACATCCTGGCGGTGTCGGAGTTCTTCCACAGCCGGGACGACCGTCCCGTCCACTACGAGGGGATCCACTGGGACCCGCGGCACCCCCAGACCACCGACGTGGTCAGCCACATGTACACGCCGGCGGCCGAGATCGAGGAGTTCCTGGCCACCAACCGTGACAAGCCGTTCGTG
>JAVHXR010000015.1:0-8129 GCA_031119515.1 Propionicimonas sp. | reverse complement strand
TGCTGTGCGAGTACGCGCACGCCATGGGGAACTCGTTCGGCGCGGTCGACAAGTACCTCGACCTGGCCTACCGGGATCCGCTGTTCCAGGGCGGCTTCATCTGGGACTTCGCCGACCAGGCGATCGCCCTCACCGACCGCTACGGCCGGGACTACTTCGGCTACGGCGGCGACAGCGGCGAGGCGCCCAGCGACTACGACTTCAGCGGCAACGGGATCCTGTTCGCCGACCACACCCCCAAGCCGCTGCTGCAGGAGGTGAAGTACCTCTACCAGGGGCTGCGGATAGGCGTCAGCCGGGACGCCGTCACGATCGAGAACCGGCTGCTGTTCACGAACTCCTCCCACTACGAGTGGGTGGTGAGCCTGGCGCGGGAGGGCCGGGTGCTGGCTGAGGCGCGCCTGGACACCGACGTGGCACCGGGCCAGACCCGCGCCTATCCGCTGCCGCTGCGGCTGCCGCAGGTACCGGGGGAGTACGCGGTCGAGGTGTCCTACCGGTTGCGGGAGGCGACCCGGTGGGCAGCCGCCGGCCACGAGCTGGGCTGGGGACAGGCGGTGGTCGAGATCGCCGGAGCGCCCATCGTGCCGGCTTCCACGCCCGCGCCGGAGGTCGTTCGCGGGATCCACAACATCGGCGTGCGGGGTGCCCACTTCTCGGCGCTGTTCTCGCTGCTGCACGGCGGCCTGGTCTCCTACCGCTACGGCATGACCTCCGACGGCGGACGGGAACTGCTGCGGGCGATGCCACAGCCCAACTTCTGGCACGCCCCCACCTCCAACGAACGGGGCTGGGGAATGCCGTTCCGGGACGGCCAGTGGGAGCTCGCGAGCCGGCACCTCAAGCTCGACCCGGGAGCCGGGAACCCGTCCGTGGTGGTCCATGACGACAGCGTCGAGGTCGGCTTCCGCTACCTGCTGCCCACCGTCCCGCAGGGCGGCTGCGAGGTCAGCTATCGCGTCGACGGCTCCGGCCGGGTCGAGGTGACGGTGGTGGCCACCCCCGGCGGCGGGCTGCCGGACATGCCGGAGTTCGGGATGACTTTCCTGGCCGACGCCTCGCTGCGCCACCTGGCCTGGTACGGCGACGGGCCCGAGGAGTGCTACGTCGACCGTCGCGGCGGAGCGCGGCTCGGGGTCTACCGCGGCGAGGTGGCCGAGCAGCTGACGAAGTACCTGCGTCCCCAGGAGGCCGGCAGCCGCACCGGCGTCCGGTGGGCCAGCGTGACCGACGACCGGGGCGCCGGGCTGCGGTTCGACGCGGCCTCGCCGATGGAGTTCTCCGCGCTGGGCTGGACCCCGTTCGAGATCCAGAACGCGTTGCACCACACCGAGTTGCCCCCGGTGCACCACACCGTGCTGCGGCCCGCGCTGATGCGGCGCGGGGTGGGCGGCGACCAGTCCTGGGGGGCGATGACCCACCCGGAGTACCGGCTGCCCACCGGCCAGGACCTGGTGTTCAGGTTCGGCTTCCAGGGGCTGCGCTGACCTCCGGCGTGCGCCGGGGGTTGTCATCCCGGGCTCGTCCCGGGATCTCGGGTGCGGGTGGGCGGCTGCATGTCATCCCGGGCTTGACCCGGGATCTCGGGTGCGGCCGGTGAGATTCCGGCGTTCGCCGGAATGACGCGAAAAGCGTGCGCCGGGTGGGCGGCTGTAGGTCATCCCGGGCTTGACCCGGGATCTCGGTGGGGTTGTGGGCGGCTGCATGTCATCCCGGGCTTGTCCCGGGATCTCGGTGGGGGTGGTGAGATTCCGGCGTTCGCCGGAATGACGCATCACGCTGGCCCGGACGGGTGTGAAGCGTGCGCCGGGGTGGTTGTCATCCCGGGCTTGTCCCGGGATCTCGGGTGCGGGTGGTGAGATTCCGGCGTTCGCCGGAATGACGCAGCAAACTCGCTCGGAAGGACGTGAAGCGTGCGCCGGAATGACGTGAAGGCGCCGGAAGGACGTGAGGGCGGGCTCCGGCGGGGCGCTCTCGGGTCGAGACCCCGGGCGTGGCCCGGGGTCTCGAAGGTTCAGCGGACGCCGACCAGGTCGCAGACGAAGATCAGGGTCTCGCCCGGTCCGATCACGCCGCCGGCGCCGCGGTCGCCGTAGGCAAGGTGGGGCGGGATGACCAGCCGGCGGCGTCCGCCGACCTTCATGCCGGTGATGCCCTGGTCCCAGCCGGAGATGACCTGGCGCGCGCCGAGGCCGAACACCAGCGGCTCCCCGCGGCCGTAGCTGGAATCGAACTCCTCGCCGGAGGAGTAGGCGACTCCGACGTAGTGCACCGCCACCCGCTTGCCGGGGACGGCTTCGGGGCCGGTGCCGACCTCGAGGTCGACGATCTGCAGGTCGGCGGGGGCCGGGCCCTCGGGCGGGTCAACGAAAGGCTTGTCCATGGACACAACCCTAGACGAGCCGGGACGGGTCGCCGCCGCGCCCCGGCTGCGGTCCTCCTCCGGCGGCCGCCCGGAAGCCGCGGTGGGCGGTGTCGGGTGCCGGCGGGAGGGCGGTGGCCTGGCTCCGTCCGGATCGGGTAGACTTGCGAGGCTGGGGTCGAGAGAACCCGGCGCACAACTCAACAGGGGGTGACTGGTTTCGACTTGGGACGGTAGTCCCAGGAGAAGCGGGCCGAGGATCCAGGGACATCTCGTTAACGACTCCTGGAAACCAATAAGTGCCAACACTACGCGCACTGACTTCGCTCTCGCTGCCTGAGCAGTGACCGAAGGGTCAGCCCGGACGTGCCTTCCGTCCGGTTCCTGGCCTCATTCAGAAGGCTTGCTGCACTGACCCCGTTCTCGGGTCAGCGCGGGACTCTTTGAGAACTGGGCCTGTCCACCACTCGCCGACGTGAGGGTGGGGGCCGAGCAGAACGCCTAGTCGGCTGCGCCCGGAGAAGTCCTGGTTCACCTCTTGAGGACGCGGGTTCGATTCCCGCCACCTCCACCCCTGCGACCGGGGGAACACCCTGGTCGGTAGAGTTCGTCGCCTCGCGGCCGCCGTGAGGACGCAACCGAGCCCCGTCCGGTACCGCCAGCGCGGTCCGGAGGGGGCTCTCGTGCGTTCCGGGTGCGGCTGGCGGGCGGGCACTACCATCGGCGCTGTCCGCGATCGTGCGCGAGTCGAGCAGGCAGGAGTCCGGTGATGGCGTATCTGCAGGTCGGCGGGGCGCGGGTGTACACCGAGTCCGCCGGGGACGGCGATCCGGTGCTGCTGCTCCACGGCGGGTTCTGCTCGCTGGAGTCGATGCGGCCACAGTTCGACTCCCTCGCCGCCGATTTCGAGGTGTTCGCCTACGAGCGGCCCGGCCACGGCCGGTCGCCCGACATCGACGGCCCGTACAGCTACCAGGCGTGGCTGGCGGAGGCGGTCGGCTACCTGGACGCCTGCCTCGCCGGGCCGGCCCACATCGTGGGCTACAGCGACGGGGCGATCCTCGGGCTGCTGCTGGCGCTGCACCACCCCGAGCGGGTGCGCTCGCTGGTCGCCATCAGCGGCAACCTCGACCCGTCAGGGTTCGTCGACGCTCCCGAGGCCGCAGGGTGGCCGGTGCTGCCGCCGCCGACGGTGTCGGAGGCGGAACCGGATCGTGAGCTGCTGGAGTACCAGCGGCTCTCCCCGGACGGCCCCGAGCACGCCGACGTCGTCCTGGCCAAGCTGTTCCGGCTGTGGGCGCGGGAGCCCCGGATAGACCCGGCGAGCCTGGCGCGGGTGTCCGCCCGCACGCTGGTCATGTCCGGCGACCGCGACACGATCCGGCCCGACCACAGCCTGCTGATCGCGGCGTCGATCCCCGACTCCCGGCTGTGCATCCTTCCAGGAGCGAGCCACGGCCTGGTCGCGGAGTTCCCGGACCTGGTCACCACCCTGGTCCGGTCCTTCCTGCTGGCGGACGCCCCCGGCGCCCGTCGTCCGGCCACCCCGTAGCCGGGGCTCAGTCCCGGCGGGGAAGTTCCTCCCGCGGTGCGGCGGCCACTGCCACCCGCCCGTCCGGCCGCTCCTCGTGGACGATCCCGTGGTGGTCGCGGTCGAGGTCGAACCTCAGCAGCCGGAGGGCGTTCAGGACGACAAGGATGGTCGATCCCTCGTGCAGGAACACGATCGGGCCCATCGTCAGGCCGAGCAGGCTGGCCGGCACCAGGAACGCGACCACGACGAGGGCGGCGACGAGGTTCTGGCGGATCAGCCGGGTTGTCGCACGGCTGAGCCGGACCATGAACGGGACCCGCCCCAGGTCGTCCGACATCAAGGCGATGTCGGCGGTCTCCAGCGCGACGGCCGAGCCTGCCGCTCCCATCGCGATGCCGAGGTTCGCGGTCGCCATCGCCGGGGCATCGTTGACGCCGTCGCCCACCATCGCGGTGACCCGCTGCCCGCTGCCGAGTTCCCGGATCGCGGCCACCTTGTCCTCGGGGAGCAGCTCGCCCAACGCCCGATCGGCGCCGACCGCGCGGCCGACGGATCCGGCGACCAGCTGGTTGTCCCCGGAGATCAGGACGAGGTCGCGGATCCCCGCGTCGCGCAGCGCGGCGAGGGTGTCCCTCGCCTCCCGGCGAGGGGCGTCCATCACCCCGATCACCCCCAGGAACCTGTCGCCGCGCCTGACCACCATCGTGGTGCGGCCGTCGGACTGGAGCTGCCCGACGGCGGACGCGACGTCGTCGGGCAACTGCAGGCCGGCGTCGGCCATCAGTCGGGTGTTGCCCAGCAGGACGGCGTCCCCGCCGACCCGCGCCCGGACGCCGCGGCCGGTGACCGCCTCCAGTTCGGTGGCGGTGAGCCGTTCCGGCCCGGGGACGACGGCGCTCAGGTCGCGCACCACCGCGCCGGCGAGCGGGTGGTCGCTGAGCGACTCGACAGCGAGGGCGACCGCGCGGAGTTCTGCGGTGGTGGCCCCTCGCGCCGGGATGGTGTCGCTGACGCCGGGCCGCCCCCAGGTCAGGGTGCCGGTCTTGTCGAACGCCATCGCCTCCACCCGGCCGAGGGTCTCCAGCGGGGCGCCGCCCTTGACCAGGACGCCGGCGCGTCCGGCGCGGCTGATGCCGGCGAGCACGGCCGCGGGGGTGGCGATCGCCAGGGCGCACGGGCTGGCCGCGACCAGGACGAGCATCGCCCGGTAGAAGCTGTCCCCGAACGGCTCGGTGGTCAGCAGGATCCCCCCGGCGAGCACGGCAGCCACGGCGCCCAGCACCGCCGGCACGTAGAACCGCTGGAACCGGTCGATGAACCGCTGGCTGGGCGATGGTGCCGACTCGGCCTCGGTGACCAGCCGGACGACCCTCGCCAGCGTGGTGTCCGCGGCAGCGGCGGTGACGACGAGGTCGAAGGCGCCGGGCCCGTTGACGGTGCCGGCGAACACCCGCGAGCAGGCGGCGACCGCCTCGGGGTGCGCGAGCGCGGCCGTGACGTCGGCGACCGGGGTCTTCTCCGCCGGGATCGACTCACCGGTTACCGCCGACTGGTCGACGGCGGTCCTGCCGTCGCTGACGAAGCCGTCCGCCGGAATCCTGGCGTGGGGGCGTACCACGACGACGTCGCCGATCCCGAGCCGCTCCACCGGCCGTTCCGCGGTCAACCCGCCGGGGGCTCGGACTGTGGCCGTGCGAGGGGCGAGCTCTGCGAGCGCGCGAATCGAGCGGGTGGCGCGCCCGAGCGCGTACTCCTCCAGGGCGTGCCCGATGCTGAACAGGAACAGCAGGACGGCGGCCTCGGCGAGCCGGCCGACCGCCACCGCTCCCGCTGCCGCCACGATCATCAGGAAGTCGACCTCGAACCGTCCGCGGCGTACCGACCCCCAGGCACCCCGCACCGTGAAGAATCCGCCGAAGCCGCAGGTCGCCAGGTACAGCGCGTTCGTCACCGTCGCCGGGGCGCCCAGTCCGAACTCGGCGACCAGCGCCGCCAGGTACGTGATCCCGGCCGCGATCGCGAAGCAGAGCTCCCAGCGGCCGTCGCCGTGGCCGGTGTGCTGGTGGTCGTCAGGTCCGCCATCTCTCATGAAAGTGAACATATCATGAAGTAGTGATGTGTTGAGGAGTCTTTCCCCACGACCGCGGCCGCCGCGGGCGGACAGGCGCCCGACGAGCCGGTTTTGGTACGCTGCGACGGTGCCACTGTTCGCTGCTGGAGTCAGTCATCACGAGGTGGGCGCGGAAGCAGTCGCCAGTCTGGCGCGATACACCGACGAGATCACCGAACGACTGCTCGCCGCGGGTACCGGCGTGCGCGGCGTCGTCCCGCTGGCCACCTGCAACCGGTTCGAGCTCTATCTCGACGTGGACGGCTTCCACTCCGCCGTCGACCACACCATGGCGGCCGTGATCGAGGCCGTGGACGACCCGGGGGTGCGGGACGCCTTCGTTGTCTACGCCGGGCAGGGCGTCGTCGAGCACCTCTTCGAGGTCGCCAGCGGGCTGGACTCCATGGTCGTCGGCGAGGTCGAGATCGTCGGCCAGGTCAGGACGGCGCTGGCCGAGGCCGAGTCCTCCGTCACCCCGCCGCTGCGCCGGCTCTTCCAGCACGCCCTCACCACCTCGAAGGCCGTGGTGACCGGGACGGGTCTCGGCGCCGCCGGCCGCTCCCTCGCCTCCGTCGGCCTGGACCTGGCCGGCGTCGAGGACTGGGCCGCGGCCAGGGTCGTCCTGGTCGGCACCGGCAACTACGCCCGGGTCGTCGTCGCCGACCTGAGCCGCCGGGGGTGCTCCCGGATCGGCGTGTTCTCGCGCTCCGGCCAGGCCGAACAGTTCGCGACCAGCCACCCGGTCGGCGCGGTCGCCGCCGGGCACCTCGCCGACGCGCTGCACGCCGCCGACCTGGTGGTGTGCTGCTCAGGCACCGGCGAGGCGATCCTGACCCCGGAACTGTTCGCCGAGGCATCCCGGGACCCCGGCCGGACGCTGCCGGTGGTCGACCTCAGCGGTGGCGCGGACGTCGCTCCCGGCTGCGACGACCTGCCCGGTGTCGACCTGGTCACCCTCGACCGGATCGGCGAGGTGGTCCCGCTTGAGCAGTCGATGGCACTGATCGAGGCGCGCGAGACCGTCACCCGCGCGGTCGCGGCCTACCTGCACGTCGAAGAGGGACGGATGGCGACGCCGGCCGTCACCGCGATCCGCTCCCACGTCCAGGACATCATCGACCGCGAGATCGAACAGGCGACGGCGCGCTACTCGCCCGAGACCGCCGAGGCGATCGCCCGGTCGCTGCGGCGGGTGTCGAACTCCCTGCTGCACGCGCCGTCGGTACGGGCGGCCGACCTCGCCCGCAGTGGCGACCTGGACGACTACCGCCGGGCGCTGAAGACCCTGTTCGGCATCGTGGTCGACGCTTCGTGATCCGCCTCGGCACCCGCGGCAGCCTGCTCGCCCGCACCCAGTCGGGGATGGTGGCCGACGCCCTCGGCCGGCTCCTGGGGGAGCCGGTCGAACTCGTGACGATCCGCACCGAGGGAGATGACACGTCGGTGCCGCTGGACGCGCCGAGCCGTCCCGGCGCCTTCGTCTCCGCGCTGCGCGACGCCCTGCTGGAGGGTCGCGTCGACGTCGTGGTGCACTCGTTCAAGGACCTCCCCTCGGCGCCGGCCGAGGGCCTTGTCGTCGCCGCGATCCCCGAGCGCGCGCCCGCCCACGACGTCCTGGTCTCCGCCGCCGGGGGGCTGGACGAGCTCCCGCCCGGCGCCCGGGTGGGGACGTCCTCGCCGCGTCGGGCCGCGGGCCTGGCCCGCTACCGTCCCGACCTGGTCGTGGTGCCGATCCGCGGCAACGTCGACACCCGGATCCGCAAGGTCCGCGAGGGCGAGGTGGACGCCGCCGTGCTCGCCGCCGCCGGGCTGGAACGGGTCGGCCGTTCCGACGAGGTCGCCCAGGCCATTCCGACCGCCGTCCTGGTGCCGGCGCCCGCGCAGGGGGCGCTGGCAGTGGAGTGCCGCGCCGACAGCCCGCTGCGGCCGGCGATCGCCCACCTCGACCACTCCGCCACCCGGCTGGAGGTGACCGCCGAGCGGGCCGTGCTCGCCGGCGTGTGCACGGGCGCCGGCCACGCGCTGCTGATGGCTTCCGAGCGGCCCGAGCGCGTCCTCGGGGTGTTCGCGATCAACCCCGGCCTGCTGCTCACCGAGCCGCTGGCGCATCGGATCGCGTTCGA
>JAVHXR010000279.1 GCA_031119515.1 Propionicimonas sp. | reverse complement strand
CGGCCCCGGCCGGGGCCCGCCCCGCCCGCCCGCGGGGCGCCCCCCCCCCCGGGGGGGGCCCCCGCCGGTTCCCCGCCCGGCCGCGGCTCAGCGGCGGGTGACCTCCACCCGCCAGGTGAGCGGGCCCTCCTCGAGGGTCTCGATGTCGAACGACTCCGGAGCGACCCGGTTGAGCGCCGACAGCAACGGGGCGGGGGAGTGGTCGGCGACCAGGACGACCTGTTGCCCGGAGCGGAGGCTGGTGAGCCCGCCGATCACGGCGCCGCTGCGCATCGCCTTCGGGATCGCCGACAGCGCCAGCTCGGGGGCACCGTCGGAGCAGCCGCAGCCGCAGCCGCCGTGCTGCTTCTTCGCGTTCGCCCCCGCCAACTCCAGGTTGATCGCCATCGGACTCCTCTCGCATGCCTTCTCCACCACGGTACCGCGAGGTGATCGGCCCGCCCAATCGGGTGTGGACAACGGCTGCTCCTGGCCTGGTTGTCCACAGGCGGACGGAGAGGCTGAGCCACCGGCAGAGGCGGTGGCAAGACTCCCGGCATGGCACGTGACCGGCTCGCCCCCGAACCAGCCCTGAGCGATGTCGTGCGGCGTCGGCTGGCCGCGCTGCTCGACGAGGTCCCGGCCAGACGCGCGATCGGGCCGGACGAGCTCGACGAGCCGCCGCCGGCGGTGCCGGCGCCGGCACCCGCGCAGGCCTGGGACGTCACAGCCCGGTCCTCGCCACCGGTGCTGTGGGCGCGCGCGGCCTGGGAGTTCTCCCGCCACCACCTGGTGGCGGTCGGGGTCGTGCTGCTGACGGGTTGCCTGTGGGCCGGCTACAACGTGCTCCAGGCCAGGTCCACCCCGGTCGCGCCGGTCGCGCCACCGTCGGTGGTGGCGAGCGCCTCGCCGTCGCCGTCGGCCACCCCGCGGCGGATCCTCGTCCACGTGCTGGGCGCCGTCGGCCGGCCGGGAGTGGTCAGCCTGCCGGAGGGATCGCGGGTCCAGGACGCGATCGCGGCCGCCGGCGGGCTGACCGACGCTGCGGCTCCAGCCGAGCTCAACCTCGCCGCGGTCCTGGCCGACGGTGCCCAGCTGGTGATCGGCGACTCGCGCTCGCCCCGGGGAGAGGTGCGTGGCGCGACCGCCGGCGGGTCCGCCGCGCCCGGAGAGCTGTCGCTGAACACCGCGACCCAGGCCGAACTGGAGGAGCTGCCCGGAGTGGGCCCGGTCACGGCAGCCCGGATCATCGCCTGGCGCGAGCAGCACGGCCGGTTCAGCAGCGTCGAGGAGCTGCAGGAGGTGGACGGCATCGGGCCGAAGACGTACTCCCAGCTCGCCGGGCATGTCCGGGTCTGAGCCGGCCCCGGACCTGCGCGGGCCGGTGCTGGCGGGCGGCGCCTGGCTGGGGAGCTGGCTGTGCACGGCGGGCGACGTGGGGCTGGCGGCGGCGTGCCTGGCGGCGGGTGTCGCTGTCGCGCTCGCCGGAGCCTCGCTCCGGCGCCCGCTGGCGGTCGCTGTCGGCGGCGTGCTGCTGTGCTGCCTGGTGACGGGAGGGCTGCGGTCGGTGGCGATGCACACCGGCCCGGTGGCCGAACTCGCCGGCCAGGCGGCGGTGGCCACGCTGGAGGGCAGGCTGCTGCCGGGCAGGCTGGTCGACGGCGGGATCGGCGGCCCGAGCTGGTACGGCCTGCTCGAGCCAGGGACGGTCTCGGCCCGCGGGCAGCGCTGGCAGGCCGGCCAGCCGGTCCTGGTGACCGCTGGTGGCTCCCTTGCCCGCGGGTGGGCCGCCGTCGTCCCCGGGACACGCGTGCGCGCCGTGGTGCGCCTGGCGCCTCCGGAACCATCCGACGCCTTCGGCGCGGTGGCGAGGGCACGGGAACCGCCTGAGGTCGTCGGATCCGCCGATGCGGCGGCGACCGCGGTCCACCGGGTGCGCGAGGGGCTGCGGCAGGCCGTCGCGGGGCTGGCACCGGAACCGCGGGCGCTGGTCCCCGCCCTCGTGGTCGGCGACACCTCGGCGATGGACGAGGACCTGCAGGAGCGGTTCCGGGTCACCGGCCTTGCCCACCTGGCGGCTGTGTCGGGTGCCAACCTGACCCTCCTGCTGGCCAGTCTGCTGTGGCTCGCGGTCCGGCTCGGCGCGCGCGGCTGGTGGTTGAGGGCGGTGGCGGTCGGGGGTGTCCTCGCGTTCGTGGCGCTCTGCCACGGTGAACCGAGCGTGTTGCGGGCGGCCGCGATGGGCGCGGTGGGGTTGGCCGCGCTCGGCCTCGGGGGCCGGCGGCGCGGCCTGCGGCAGCTCTCCTGGGCGGTGGTGGGGCTGCTGGTGGTCGACCCCTGGCTGTCGTCGTCGGCCGGCTTCGCGCTGTCGGTGGCGGCGTCGGCCGGCATCATCTGCTGGGCCAGGATCTGGACCGACCAGCTGGCGGGCTGGCTGCCCCGCGGGCTGGGGGAGGCGATCGCCATCCCGGTGGCGGCGCAGCTGGCCACCCAGCCGATCGTGGTCGCGCTGTCCGGGCAGCTCAGCGTGGTGGGGGTGCTGGCGAACCTGGTGGCAGGGCCGCTGGTGGGTCCGACGACGGTACTCGGCTTTCTCTGCGCAGCGGTGTCCCCGGTCTGGCCGGGGCTCGCGGCCGGGCTGGGGTGGCTGGCCGGGTGGGGCGCTCAGGCGCTGTGCTGGATCGCGTCGCTGGGCGCCTCGCGGCGGGCGGGGGCGATCGGCTGGCCGACGACGACAGCCGGCCTGGCCGTCCTGGTCGGGGTCAGCGCCGCGGGCTTCCTGCTGCTCGGCCGGGTGTTCCGGACGCCGGCGGCGGTGCTCGCGGTGGCGGCCGGGATGGTGGCGCTTCTGCTCCGGCCGGCCACCACCCCCGGCTGGCCGCCGCCGGACTGGGCGGTGGTCCAGTGCGATGTCGGGCAGGGCTCGGCCACCGTGGTCCGGACCGCGCCGGGGGAGGCGATCCTGGTGGACACCGGTCCCGACCCGCCTGCGCTGGAACGCTGCCTCGCCGGGCTTGGTGTCGAACGCGTCCCGCTGCTGGTGGTGACCCACTTCCACGCCGACCACGTCGACGGCCTGCCCGCGCTGGCCGACCGCCAGGTCGCCACCGTCGTGCTGCCGCGCGGGCATCAAGGCCCCGGCCGGGAGCGGGTGGTGTCCGACACCGCCGGGGCCAGACTGGTCGAGGCGGCGCCGGGGCTTGTGGTGGCGGTGGCCGAGACCCGGGTGGAGGTGGCCTCGGCGCTGCCGTCCACCGCCGCTCCCGTCGGCGTGGAAGCCGAGTCGAGTTGGGAGAACGACGGCTCCGTCGTCACCCGGATCGACACCGGCTCGGTGGTGGTGCCCGCGACCGGAGACATCGAGCGGGACGGCCAGGCCGCCCTGCTGCGCTCGGGCGCCGATCTCAGGGCGGACGTCCTGATCGTTCCCCACCACGGCTCGGCGACCCAGTCGGCCGAACTGTTCGGCGCGGTGGCCGCGCCGATCGCGCTGATCGGGGTCGGCGAGGACAACGACTACGGCCATCCCGCCCCGAGCGCGCTCCAGCTGCTGCGGGAGGCGGGCTCGACTCTCTACCGCACCGACACCGACGGGTCGGTGGCGATCACCAGGACCGGGACCGGTTGGACCGTCACCACCCAGCGGGTGCCGTGAGGCTCGATGCGGCCCGGCGGACGCCGGCCTACGCCGGCCCGAAGGGACCGCCCGGGGAGAAGGCGTGGTCGGCGAAGCGGGTGCCGACCAGGCCATGGGTGGCCGGGTCGGGGTGGAGCGCGTCGGGCAGCGGGTGGGCTGCCGCATCTGCGGGGCCGTAGAGAGTTCGGCCGTCGAGGAAGTGCAGGTTCGGATCGGCCCGACGTCCGGCGAGCTCTGCGAGCGCCTCGCGAATGACCGCCAGTGTCAGTCTGCCCTGCGCCCGGTCGCCGGGCTGCCCCGTCGCGATGAAGTTCACCCGACCGGCACCCAGCGCCACCGGATCGAACCCTCCCGGCCCCGGGGTGTCCTCGTGGATCGGGCAGTGGAGCGGGGAGACCAGCAGTACCGGGGTCGTGGGATGGCCGTCCCGAATGGTGTCGAGGAAGCCGTGCACGGCAGGCACGAACGCCCGCAGGCGCATCGCGTCCAGATTCACCACGTTGATCCCGAGCTTGACGCTGATCAGGTCGGCGGGGGCATCGCGCATCACGCGCGACAGGAAGGGATCCACCAGCGCGCTGCCGCCGAGGCCGAGGTTGCGGAGTTCGACACCGCCGAGGCGTGCGGCGACGGCCGCCCAGGTCCGGCTCGGGGTCGCGGCGTTCGAGCCGTGGCTGATCGAGCTCCCGTGGTGCAC
>JAVHXR010000278.1:1197-4322 GCA_031119515.1 Propionicimonas sp. | reverse complement strand
CCGCCGTGGTGCTCGTCAGCGGGCAGTCGTGGTTCGAAGCCGTCCCGCTGTGCCTCACCCTCGTGGTGACCCACCTCGGTCTCCTGTTCTGGGAGACCAAGTACGTATCTGCATCCCTGGCCTACCCCGGCCTCAAGCCGAAGCCGGCCGACAGCCCGAGTCGCCGGTTCAGGTCGGGGGGCACCGGGGTGACGAGCAACCGTCGCGCCCGGCCGAGCACGAGCGCAAGTTCCGCCTGGATGTGCCAGGCCCGCGCCCGCCGGACCACCTCGTCCCAGTCCTCCACCCGGCGTGCCAGCCGGTCGGCGTCCAGCAGGTGCAGCAGCCGCTTCGCGCCGGTGAGGGCGGCATGGTGGCAGACATGCAGCAGGGAGTCCGCGGGATCGAAGGTCGCCACCGTGACGCCGCCCAGGCCGACCGGCACCCGGCGTTCCACCAACTCGTCGGTGGAGACCGGGGAGCGACGCCGGGAGGACTGCGCCAGGACCACCGACCAGTGCAGGTCGAGCCACAGGCCCGCGGCCCCGATCAGCGCGAGCTCACCGGGAAGCTCGGGGCCGCGCAGCAGGTCGGTGTCGAAGACTGCCCGCCAGCCGGCCTCGTACAGCCGCGAGCAGGTCTCCCGCAACCGGTCGGGGGCGACCAGCAGGTCGAGGTCGTTGTAGGACCGGAGCCCGGGCACCGGATGGGCGACCTGGGAGAGCACCGGGCCCTTGAACACCAGCCACTCCAGGCCGTCGAGGACGCCCGCCAGCCCGGCCACCGTCGCGCACACCCGCAGGTGGTGCATTCGCGCCCGGTCCCTGTCACCACGCAGTCCGGCGGCCAGGTCGGGGCGGGCCTCGCGCAGCCGGACGTGGGCCAACGGGGCGATCCGGTGAAACCTCGCCGCGGCCGCGAGGTCGTCCGCGTCGCGTGCGTCCACCCGCGCCTCGACGGCGTCCCCGGTGCACAACTCGACCAGCAGCGCATCCACCGCGCGTCGCCGGCCCCGCTTCGATGGCATTGTGTCTCCCTAGACGACGGTCGCGGCGGCCACGGCTACGGTAGCGCAGGTGACCCGCCGGCCACCGCCGGCCGACATGCCCAGGAGAGGCGAGGACGCAGATGGACGTCGATGTTGTCGACCCGCTGGCGCTGCGGGTGGCGGCGCGCAACGAGCGCAAGTCGGTCTCCCGGCTCTCCCACCTGGTCCGGGCCAGCCTCGGCCTGGTCTGGGCGTCGGGCCGATCGCTGCTGATCGCCCTCGTCGCGTTGCAGCTGGTCTCGGCAGCGGCACTGGCCGGCCAGGTCTTCGCGGTGCAACTCGTGCTCGACGCCATCCTGGTGTCCGCCACGAGCCAGGCGGTCGGCGGCGTGGTGGGTCCGGTGATCGCGCTCGCCCTGCTCACCGCCGTCTCCGCGATCACCACGTCGCTGTCCGGCCAGCTCCAGCGGCTGCTGGGCGAGACCGTCGCCCGCACGATGTGGGAGCGGGTGCTGGCGGTGGCGACCGGGGTCGGGTTGCGGCACTTCGAGTCGGCCGAGTTCTACAACCGGCTGAACCGGGTACAGACCAGCGCGCTCACCCGGCCCTACGCGGTCACCCAGGGCCTGCTCGCCCTGGTCGGATCGCTGGCCGCCAGCGTGGGCCTGGCTGTCGCCCTGTTCAGCATCTCGCCGATCCTGTTGCCCCTCGTGCTCGTCGGCGGCATCCCCGTCCTGCTCACCAGCCGGCGGGAGTCGCGGCTGGAGTTCGACTTCACCGTCCGCCAGACGCCCGCGATGCGGCTGCGGGGCTACTTCATCCACCTCCAGACCGGCCGTGACGAGGCCAAGGAGGTCCGCGCCTTCGGCCTGTCGGGCTGGTTGCACGAGCGCTTCGACGCGATCTACGGGACCTACCTCGGCGACCTCCGGGGCCACGTCCGGCGCCGCGCGGCACTGAGCCTGACCGGACAGCTCGGCTCGGCGCTGGTGCTCGGCGCCACCCTGCTCGTCCTGGTCTGGCTGATCGCCCAGGGCAGCCTCGACATCGCCGGTGCCGGCGCCGCGATCGTCGCCGTCCGGATGCTCGCCGGCCAGGTGCAGCAGGTCTTCGGGGGGGTCCAGGCGATCTTCGAGTCCGGGCTCTTCCTGGACGATCTCGGCGAGTTCCTCGCCCTCGGCGGCGCCGAGCGCGAACAGGACTCCGGTCGGGACGCCCCGGAGGGCTTCGACCTGTTGCGGGTGGAAGGGGTCGGATTCCGCTACCCCGGCTCCGACGTCGAGGCACTGAAGGGCGTCGACGTGGAGCTCCGCTCCGGGGAGGTGGTCGCGCTGGTGGGCGAGAACGGCTCCGGCAAGACCACCCTCGCCAAGCTGCTCGCCGGGCTGTACACCCCCGACCGGGGCCGGATCCTGTGGGACGACGCGGACGCCGCCGGCTTCCGGCCGTCCAGCCTCCGGGAGCGGATCACGGTGGTCTTCCAGGACTTCGTGCGCTACGCGCTGTCCGGCACGGAGAACATCGGCATCGGACGGGTCGACGAGCCGGTGGACGCCGCGCGGGTCCGCGCCGCGGCGAGGGCGGCCGGGGCCGAGCGCGCCCTCGACGCGCTGCCGGACGGCTTCGACACCCCGCTGTCGCGGATGTTCGCCGGCGGCAGGGACCTGTCCGGCGGGCAGTGGCAGCGGGTGGCGTTGGCGCGGTCGTTCTACCGCGACGCGCCGATGGTGATCCTCGACGAGCCGAGCGCCTCGCTGGATCCGCGGGCCGAGCACGAGCTGTTCTCCACGCTCCGGTCAGCCCTGCACGGGCGTACCGCGCTGTTCATCTCGCACCGGTTCTCCACGGTCCGCGGCGCCGACCGGATCTACGTGCTGCACGAGGGCGAGGTGGTCGAGCAGGGCAGCCACGACGAGTTGATGGCGCGGGACGGCCGCTACGCCGAGCTGTACCGGCTGCAGTCCGCCGCCTACGTCAGCGGCGAACCCGGCGAGGCCGGCGGGGAGGGGTCGGCGCCGAGCTGACCGGAACCGGCAGGGCGACGGCGACCGGCGACGCTGGCGAGCGCGACGCCGAGCGCCACGCCGATCGAGTTCGCCACGACGTCGCGGACACTGGCCACCCGGCCGGGCAGCAGGACGGCCTGCGCGAGCTCGAT
>JAVHXR010000278.1:0-1187 GCA_031119515.1 Propionicimonas sp. | reverse complement strand
ACGCCGCCACCCCGCCGACCAGGACCAGCCAGCGGCGGCCGCGCGGCACCAGCGTTCCGGCTAGCCAGCCCGCCGGCAGGAAGAGCAGGACGTTGGCGCCGATCTCGAGCAGCCGGTCGCCGTAGGGCACCGCCTCGCGCAGGGCATGCAGGAAGCCGCGGAACGGCGCGCTCACCGTCGTCGGCCACAGCAGGATCAGCAGGGCACCGAGCAGGTACAGCCCACCCACGATGACCAGCGACCTGGTCCGGCGGCGCCCCTGCTGCGTCTCCTCAGCCATCACGTTCCCCCCTGGCCGGCGGTGTCGCCCGCGAGCCGACCCGGACTCTACCCGGCCTCCCGGCACTGGTCACCGGATCCCGGGGGCCCTGCCGCTCAGCTCCCGGCGGGCTGGCCGGACGCGACCACGCCGCGACCCATCCCGATGTAGGTCCAGCCGGCCGCCCGCCACGCCTCGCGGTCGAGGCAGTTGCGGGCGTCGACGATGACAGGGGTCGCCACCAGGCTGCGCGCCCGGACCGGGTCGAGGCCGCGGAACTGTCGCCACTCGGTCACGACCACGACGACCTCCGCGCCGGTGATCGCCTCCTCGACGTCGGTGGCGAAGGTGAGCTGCGGCTGCAACCGGCGGGAGTTCTCGATCGCCTCCGGGTCGGTCGCCACCACGTCCGCCCCGCGTCCGTTGAGCTGGACCGCCACGTCGAGGGCCGGCGAGTCCCGGACGTCGTCGGAGTCCGGCTTGAAGGACAGGCCGAGCACCGCGACCCGCTTGCCGAACGGCTGGCCGCCGAGGACCCCCGGAGCGTGGTCGCGGTGATGGCCAAGCAGCGCCGCCGGGGCAAGGTGTTCATCGACTGGAGCCAGAACAACCCGGTGAAGACCACCATCTGCCCGTACTCGCTGCGCGGCCGCGCCCGCCCCACCGTGGGGCGCGGGTGGGGTTTGCTGGTGGCCTCGCGGCCCAGGGGTTTCATGTCCGGACCGAGACCGAACTGGAACTGGCGGGGGCCGAAATCGAAGGTGCGGGAGCCGTGGGCATCGAGGCCGCAATCGGGGATGACGCGGTCCTCGAATTGGGCGCGGGTGAGGCCGCGTTCGGCGGCGATGGCTTCGACGTACTCGACGGCTTTGGCTTGGAGGCCCTTAAATTTGATTTTTTGGGCGATGCCGTTGAGTTGCATCAAGGC
>JAVHXR010000277.1 GCA_031119515.1 Propionicimonas sp. | reverse complement strand
CCGAGCAGGATATAGGCGAAGTCGATCGCGCCTGGGATGTCGTCCAGCGAGGCGTGCTTGCGCGAGGCGACGGTCAGGATCGAGATGTAGACCGGGACCGACGCGCCGAGCTCCCACTGCGGCTGCTCGGCGAGCACCGACTTGAGGTACGGCTCGTGCAGCGCGACATGGCCGTCCAGTTCGCCGGCGTCGACGGCCTCGTTGAGGTGGCGGCTGTCCTCCAGTTCGACCAGCTCGACGCTGATCCCGTGCTCGGGGGCGAGGGTCTTGGAGATGTACTCGACGACCCCCGCCTCGGTCGGGTTGTCGGCGCCCACGCCGATCTTGAAGCTCGTCCGCGGCGTGGCGGCCGCGCTGCCGGACGCGGCCGGCTCGGATCCGGCCGGGGTCGCGCCCTGGGCGGTGGAGCAGGCCGTCAGGCCGGCCAGGGCCAGGAGGGTGGCGGCGACGACGGCGGTGCGGCGCCGGCCGCCCGGGCGGATGGTGGTGTGCAGCATGGTGGTTCCCATTTCGTTGGTGGTGCGGGGAATGCGGGGCTGGTGGGGGCGGGCACGGGGGCCGGCCGGACGCTCCCGCTCCCGGGCACGCCGACCCCCACCCGGTCGCGCGAGGGGGCGGGAGCGGGACGGGTTCTGGCGGTGGCGGGGCACCAGCCGGCCCCGGGGGGCGTCCCTCGACGGGACGATCGGGACGGGCCGGGGGTCGCGGCTAGCGCGAAGCGGTCACGAACAGCGGCCGGTCGTACATCGACATCGAGCCGTTCCGGACCGCCGGGAGCCGGTTCCGGGCCGGCCGGCGCGGTCCGGGCGCGCGATGTGGCGACCCGGAACGGTGGGAGCAGCGTCCCAGGTGCGAGTGGGCGTCGGCATCGGGCCTCACGCCTCCCTCGGGCGGACCGGCTCCGCGCCGGGGCTGTCGAACAGCGCCAGCGTGGAGGTGGCCAGCTCGATCAGACGGGCTCGGCCCCGGCGGATGTGCGCCAGGTCGAGCTCTGCCGCAGCCTCGGCATCCCGGGCGCGGAAGGCTTCCAGCAGCCGGCGGTGGTCCTCCATCGGCGGACCGGACTCGAGCGGCGTCTCACCGCACAGCCGCATGATCCGCTCGAGATCCTCCAGGACGTGTTCGGTGATCTCGTGGAGCCGCCGGTTGTGCGAGAGCTTCGCGACCCGGCAATGGAACAGGTGCGACGCCGACAGGATCGAGCGGACGTCGGAGGCGCCGGCGTAACCGCCCTCGGCGATCGCCTGGAGCTCGTCGATCTCGGCGGGGGTCGCGCGGACCGCAGCCAGCCGGCTGGTCGCCGGTCCGGTCGCCTCCCGGACGTCGAGGGCGTCGATCAGGTCCTTCATGGACACCCGGGAGACCCGGCACCCCGACCGCGGCTGCACGTCGACGAGCCCGTCGTGGCTCAGGTGGCGGAGCGCGTCGCGGACCGGCGTGCGGGAGGAGTGGAACTCCTGGGCGTACTCGTCGAGGTCGATCTCCGAGCCGGGGAGCAGTTCGGCGAACACGATCCGGCGGCGGAGCTCGCGGTAGATGACCTCACCCGTCAGCGAGGCGGTCATGCTGTCGCCCCAATCCCGGGCGACGTCGCCACGGCAGTGGAGGGGTTGCCCTCGTGCTGCATGGCGGGATCCTTCTGCCGGAGATCTGGTGTCTGCCTGAACCCTAGGTGAGACATCTTTTGATGTCAACTGATGTATCAGATGGTAGTTTCGTGTACTTTACAGGGACCTGGACGGCTCCCGTCCGGAGACCTCCCGGGGTCCGACCCCGCAGACCGCAGCACGAGAGGAAGCGCAGTGACCGCAGTAGCGACCGAGTACGAGGCACAGTGGCGGGAGTGGCACGCCGCCCGGATCAGCGACCTCACCGCCCCCCACGGCTGGACCGCGATGGCCAGCCAGGACTGGCTCACCGAGGGCGAGCCGCTGGGCGTCGAGGGCATCCCGGGAACCTTTCTGCTGACCGGCGACGTCATCACCTACCTGCCCGGCGCCGATGACACCATCGAGATCGACGGCGTGCCCGTGACGGAGCCGACAGCGATCCCGCACGGTCACAAGTACTCGCTGATCGCGTCGCTGTACCAGGGCAAGAAGGTCGAGACGATCAAGCGGACCGACTACGACGGCGCCAACATCTACGGCATCAGGGTCCGCGACCCGAAGCAGGCTGAGCGGCGCCGGTTCGACGACCTGCCCACCTTCCCGCTGGACGAGCGCTGGATCCTGCCGGCCCGCTTCACCCGCACCGCAGACGAGCACCTCCAGGTGCCCACGATCGAGAACGGTGTCAAGGAGGAGCGCTACGTGATCGGCACCGTGAGCTTCGAGCTCGACGGGCAGGCCTACACCCTCGAGGTCAGCGGGCGGCCCGACGACGACACCGGCATCGTGAAGGGCAGCGTCCACTTCACCGATGCCACCAGCGGGAGGGAGACCTACGGGAACGGGCGACTGGTGCCGATCCCGGACATCGACGGCGACAGCGACACCGTCATCGACTTCAACAAGGCGCACTCCTTCCCCTGCGCCTTCACCAACTACGTCACCTGCCCCCTCGCCCCGCCGCAGAACCGCCTGCCGCTGGCGGTGACAGCCGGGGAGAAGACCCCGCTGACCCACATCGAGCGGATCCAGACCTACCTGACGGCCTCCTAGCGACATCGGGAGCCCCCCGGGACGGACGCGTGGCCACGCGTCCGTCCCCTCGCTCGGCGGGCGCCTTCGGGAACGGGCCCCGCGCCGGCGAGGTCCGGCGGCGCCGGTGGTTGCGACGCGCTCCGTGAGCGGGGTGGTCCGGTGGTCTGGCGTCACGCCGGGCGAGCGGCTATCCCGGCGAGGGCGTCCCCACCACGGCGAGCAGCCGGAGCTTGTCGTGGGACTCGGTGCCCGGGTCCGCGGTGTAGACCAGGAGCGAGTGGGACTGGTCGGGGTCGAGCAGGACCTGGCAGTTCAGGTCGAGGCGTCCGACAACCGGGTGAAGGTACCGCTTCACCCCCGGCGGCCGCACGCCGACCTCGTGGGCCTCCCACAGGACGCGGAACTCCTCACTGGTGGCTGCCAGCAGCCCGGCGAGTTCCGCCGCCCTCGACCGCCGGCCGCGGAGCGCGGCGACCCCGCGAAGCCCCGACACGTACATCCGCGAGTAGAAGGCGTGGTCCTCGACGGGGTGGAGGTCGCGGGCCTGCGGGTCGGTGAACCAGCGGTAGCCGATGCTCCGCGTTGGTCCGGTGAAGCGGCTGGCGTCCCCGACGAGTGCCATCCCGAGCGAGGTCTGCCTTAGGGTCTCGCCCAGTTCCGTCACGATCTCGGCCGGGGTGTCGCCCAGCCGGTCGAGGATCCGGAGCATCCCCGGGCTGACGTGGTCGCTGCCCGACCCGCGCGGCGGCGCCTGGTGCCCGGCGAGCCGGAAGACATGGTCGCGCTCGGCCAGGGAGAGGTGGAGCCCCTGCGCGATCGAGGCGAGCATCTGTTCCGACGGCTGGGGCCCGCGCTCGCGTTCGAGCCGGGCATAGTAGTCGACGGACATGTGGCACAGCGCGGCGACCTCTTCGCGCCGCAGGCCGCCGGTGCGCCGGCGTTGGCCGCGCGGCAGTCCGACGTCCTCGGGCTGCAGGGCCTCCCGGCGCCTGCGCAGGAACTCGGCAAGGCCGGCGCGATCGATCATGGCCCCATCCTCGCCCGGGAGGGATCCCGGAGCCACGGATCGTCAGGCCGTGGTTAACCCGCCACGGGACGGGCAGGCTCGACGTCACACCCCCACGACGACGCAGGAGAGCCCATGGCGCGACCGGAGAACGACCCGACACTGCCCGACCTGACCAGCCGGCGCGCCGTCGTGACCGGCGCCACCGACGGGATCGGCCTGCGGATCGCCGCCCGGCTGGCCGCCGCGGGCGCGGAGGTGGTGGTGCCGGCCAGGAACCCGGCGAAGGGACGGGCCGCCCTCGACCGGATCCGCGCCGGCCACCCGGATGCCCGGCTGGTGCTGGAAGAGCTGGACCTGTCCTCGCTGGCATCGGTCGCGGAGCTCGCCGCACGGCTGCTTGCCGACGGGCGGCCCATCCACCTCCTGGTGAACAACGCCGGTGTGATGACGCCGCCCGAACGCCGCACCACGCAGGACGGGTTCGAACTGCAGCTCGGGACGAACCACCTCGGCCACTTCGCTCTCGCGGCGGGGCTGCTGCCGCTGCTGCGGGCCGGCCGGGCCCGGGTGGTGACGCAGACCAGCATCGCCGCCCGGCGGGCGCGGCTGAACTGGGACGACCCGAACTGGGAGCGCGGCTACGACGACATGCGCTCCTACGGGCAGTCGAAGCTCGCCTGTGGCC
>JAVHXR010000276.1 GCA_031119515.1 Propionicimonas sp. | reverse complement strand
GCCTGGAGATGACCAAGACCGAGATCGTGATGCGACTGCTCTCGGCCGAGGCGCAGGTGCCGCTGAACGACATCCGCAAGGGACGCATGAGCGACGAGAACTGGAGCCGGATCGCCAGGAAGACCGCGGAGGTGGCCGAGGCGCCGCTCTACATCGACGACTCCCCGAACCTGACGATGATGGAGATCCGGGCCAAGGCCCGGCGGCTCAAGCAGCGTCACGGCCTCAAGCTGGTGATCGTCGACTACCTCCAGCTGATGAGCTCCGGCAAGCGGGTGGAGAGCCGCCAGCTCGAAGTGTCGGAGTTCTCCCGGCAGATGAAGCTGCTCGCCAAGGAGCTCGAGGTCCCGGTGATCGCACTCTCCCAGCTCAACCGTGGCCCCGAGCAGCGCACCGACAAGAAGCCCATGCTGTCCGACCTGCGTGAGTCGGGCTCACTCGAGCAGGACGCCGACGTCGTCATCCTGTTGCACCGCGAGGACATGTACAACAACAACTCGGAGCGCGCGGGCGAGGCCGACTTCATCATCGCCAAGCACCGCAACGGCCAGACCCGACCGGTGACGGTCGCATTCCAGGGCCACTACAGCCGCTTCGTCGACATGCAGCACTGAGGCCGCGGTCCTAGTGCAGTGACGCGTCCGGCTCGGTCAGCGCCCAGCGCCGGAACCGCACGGTGAGGCCCGCCCGCGTCGGCGCGCACACGTAGGGGCCGGCCTCGAGCTCCACCGTCGGGTCGAGCGGGAACAACCGGACGAACCGCAGCGGCTCGTCGTCCACCCCCGCCCGGATCGTGACCGCGTCGCCGGTGCGGCTCGCCCGGACGGTGGCCCGGCGTCCGCTCCACTCGGGCACCGGCGCGGACGACCAGTCCGAGCGCTCGTCGGTGACCACCGCCCCGAGGTTCAGCAGGCCGTCGGCGTACTCGATCCCGGCCTTCGTCCAGAGCGTGTCCGAGGCGCGCAGGAACAGCCCGGCCTGGTCGAACTCCGCCGACATCGTGACGTCGAACTCCACCTCCACGGCGGCCCCGGCCGGGAGCGGCGCCAGCAGGGCGTGCTCGTTGTCGTGGACGAAGCCGTAGGACGTCACCCGCCAGGCGTCCGAGCCCTCGGCCGCGGTCACCACGAGGTCGGTTCCTTCCACCCGCGAGTCCACCGGCGGCGTGCTCCAGCCGCCCTCGTCCCACCCGACCACCCGTGCCACCATCTGCCGCCTCCTCGCGTTCGGGGACCACCCTACGGCCCGGCACGCCACACCCTGCCTCCCACCGGCCGCCTGCGACACATCCTCCGGCCACAAGCCCCACCAGGCAGTCTGTGGACGAAGCCGCCAGGCCCTGAGCAACCACCCGGCGGACCGGCCACGCCACACCCTGCCTCCCACCGGCCGCCTGCGACACATCCTCCGGCCACAAGCCCCACCAGGCAGTCTGTGGACGAAGCCGCCAGGCGGTGCTCCTCAGCTCCCGGACGGCCGGGCGCCAGCCAGCCAGGCGTCGATCGTGCCGATGATCGCCGGACGCAACTCCGCCGGGCTGATCACCCGGTCCACCGAGCCGACCTGGACGGCGCGGTGGATGTCGTGGACGCCGTCGAACTCTGCCGCCACCTCGCTGATCTTCTCCGCCCGGACCGCGGCGCGGGCGTCCGCCAGCTCGAGTTGCAGCCCTGCCTTGGCCTGCGTCCGGGCGACCCGGAGCCTGGCCTCCAGCGTCGCCACCCGCGGATCGGCGGCGGTGCGCCTGGCGACGTCGCCGGCGAACACCACCGCGGCCGCCGGCGCCCCTCCGATCACGGACGCGAACGACCCCTCGATCGCCAGCACCGTCATGTTGGCGTTCAGCCGTTTGCTGAACACCACGAACGCCCCGCCGTGGTACCTGCTGATCACGACGAACACGATCGGTCCGGCGAAGTTCACGATCGCGCGGCCGATCTCGGCGCCGTATTCGAGTTGCAGCCGCCGCATCGACTCCGGCGAGCCGTCGAACCCCGACAGGTTCGCCAGCACCACCAGCGGCCGGTTGCCCGAGGCGGCATTGATCGCCCGGGCCACCTTCTTGCTCGACTGCGGGAAGAGGGTGCCCGCGGTGTAGGTGTCGGGGCCGTCGGTCGGGGGGAAACCGACCCGCGGCACCGGACGGCTCTCGATGCCGAGCACAGCCACCGAGTGGCCGCCGACCCTGGCATCGACCACGACGGCGGTCTCGGCCTCCGCCATCCCCGCCCACCGTTCCACCCGCGGGTGGTCTGCGTCGCAGACCGCCGCTATCACCGACCGGATGTCGAAGGCCTTCTTGCGGTCAGGGTTGTGCAGCGGGGAGAAGATCTGCCCCACGGTGGCGAAGTCGCTGCCGGCGAGGTCGTGGGGGTAGTCCGAGACGTCCCGGTCGACCGGGTCGGCGGTGGCGGCACGGCGCGGCCCGGGTTCGCCGGGAGCGACCCAGGTGTGCTCGTAGTGGTTCATCAGGACGCCGAACGCCCCGGCCAGGTCGGGCGCCCAGTACTGGGCCTGCCCGTTCGGTCCCATCACCCGGTCGTAGCCGCCGATCCCGAAGTTGTCCTCGGCCGACACCCCGCCGGAGAAGTCGAGCGACTGCTTGCCGGTCAGCACCATCGCCGAGTCCGGCGTCATGACCAGGATGCCGCGGGTGTGCATCAGCATCGTCGCCTCGGCGTTCCAGTACGGCTGGGCGCCGACGTTGATGCCTGCCACCACGACGTTGATCTCCCCGCCGGCCTGGGTGAACTCGACGATCCGGCGCAGCGCCGCGCCGACCCAGTCCATGTTCTCGGTGCCGGAGTCCATCGAGATCCTGGCGCCGGAACTGAGGGTGTACCACTCCACCGGGACGCCGAGTTGCTCGGCCAGGTCGAGCGCCGCCATCACCCGGCGGCACTCCGGCTCGGCGACCGCTCCGAGGCCGCGGGTGGGATCGCCGGACAGGACGATCCGGGTGATCCCCTCGGGGTGCAGCGGCGTCGGGGTGGTGACCCGGGCGGCGATGATGCCGGCCTTGTTGCGGCCGGGCGGACGGTGGACGGGCACCAGCCGGTCGGGGTCGCCGGCGGGTGTCGCCGGGTCGAGGTCGAGCTCGACCAGCTCCCCGTTCGGGCCGGCCAGGGTGTCGGACAGCTCGTAGGGGTAGACCAGCCCGCGGCGCCGGGCCCGGAGCACCTTCGACGCGTAGTCGTCCAGCGGCTGCAGCGGCTCGGTGGGCGGCGGCTCCACCGACGCGGTGACGCCCCGCCCCGGCTTGGAGTGGAATCGGATCGCCAGCCGGGACGGTTCCTGTCCCGGCCGGACGAACGTGCCCTCCGCCAGCACCTCCTCGATCCCGGTGCCGTCGGACAGCGGCGTGAGCTTGCTCTGCAGCGCCATCACGTCCCGCAGGTCGATGTCGATGTCGGGCCACACGTAGACCCAGACGTGGTTCATGTCGAGCCGGCTCCCGTCGGCCCCCCGCGACGCCCTCGTCCGCCGGATCGACTCCAGGCAGTTCTCGACCGCGCGTTCGGCGTGCGGCAGGCCGATCAGCCGGCCGTCCTCACCCCGGACGGCGGCCAGCTGGTTCACCTCCGCCATCGCCACCAGCCGGCGGTCGTCGGGGTTCGACCGCGCGACGCACTCGAACAGCAGGACGCCGCGCGGGGCGGGCAGCCGGGTCGCCTCGAACTCGCGCAGCCGCCACAGGTTCAGCCGCCGGAAGATCATCGGGTGGACGCCACGGATCCGCTCGTCCTCGGCCAGCGTGCCGTCGGGTTGCGGCCGGAAGGTGACGTAGTCGACGTCGCCGTCCGGGGAGCAGGCCGCGATCACGATCCTCCGGACACCGGCCAGCGCCCAGCCGGCGAGCCGCGGCTGCAGCAGCCCTGCCAGCCGGGCCCGGTCAGGCGCCTCCAGCCAGGCCACGTAGACCTCCACCACCAGTTCGCGGCCGGGTTCGCGGCCGGCGAGCTGGCCGGCGACGATCCCCGCGACCGGGCCGCCGGGGCCGAGCTCGTCCGGGCGCGCGAGCGTGCTGAGGGCGCGGGCGGGCTGGCCGTCCAGCACGTAGTCGCCGACCACCACCGAGCGGTCGGCGACGGTGAACGCGCGGACGCCGGTGAGCTCGTGGTCGCCGTAGTGCTTGCGGGTGAGGATCTCCAGCAGCGGTTCGTGGCGGGCGATCCCGTGGCCCAGCCGCTCGGCCAGGGTCAGCACCAGGCGTTCGGGGATGGCCGCCAGCACCGCTATCCGGGCGGCGTAGTCGGGCGCGTCCGGATGGTCGGCCAGGTCGGCCACCTCGTCGGCCACCCCCGCCAGCACCTGCTCGCGCTCGGCGTCCACCTGCGGCTGGTCGAA
>JAVHXR010000275.1 GCA_031119515.1 Propionicimonas sp. | reverse complement strand
CGGTCACGATCTGGGTGGTGCTGGCCTGCGCGGCCTTGGCGTCGATCAGGACGCCTCGCTGCTGGTCCGGCTCGCCGACCCGACCTCGGGACGGGTCACCCTGGACGGGGTGGACCTGCGCAGGCTGGACCCGGGCGACCGGGCGGCCGCGATCGGCACCGTGACCCAGGAGACCTACCTGCGGCACAGCTCGATAGCCGACAACCTGCGCCTGGCCAGGCCCGACGCCACCGACGACGAGCTCTGGCAGGTGCTCGCCGCGGCGCAGGTGGACGGCGTCGTCCGGGCCCTGCCCGCCGGGCTGGACACCGTCGTCGGCGCTCGCGGGCACCGGTTCTCCGGTGGCGAGCGGCAGCGGCTCGCGATCGCGCGCACCCTGCTCGCCAACCCGCCGGTGCTGATCCTGGACGAGGCCACCTCCGCCCTCGACAACGACACCGAGCGGGACCTGCAGGACGCGATCGACACCCTGATGGCAGGGCGTACCACGGTCACGATCGCGCACCGGCTGTCCACCATCCGCGACGCCGACGAGATCATCGTGCTCGACGGTGGCCGGATCATCGAACGCGGCAGCCACGACGACCTGATCGCCGCCGGCGGCCGGTACGCCCACCTGAGCCGCTGAGCCGGGCCGATCCGGCCGCACCGGGGTAGGCCTGACACCTGACAGCCGGGCCGGCAAGCCGGGGAGACTTCCAGCGGGAAGCGCAGCTGACGCGCTCGCGGACCAGGTCGCCGGGCCGGCGCCGGTGGGGCGCCGCGCCCGTCCTCGCGGTGCTGGTCGGCCACGGCGGCCCCGGGCGGTGGCCGCGCCGGGCCCGGAGCCACGATGGGCCAGTCCCGCCGAGCTCGACGCCTACCCCGTCGAGCAGGTCGGGCGGCCGCGGCTGCCCGGGCTCGCAGTCGTGGCGGGCATCCTCGCCCGCCGGATGGGGAGGGCGAACCCGGCCGCGGGCTGAGTGGCGTCGTCGTGGCCCCTGTGCCGGATCCGGCCGCGCGGGTCTGCCACAATCGCAGGGTGTATGCGGACGTGCCCGAACTGGAGGTGGCACGTGGTCACTGGCTGCGGCGGGACCTGATCGCCTGGCCGGTCGACGACCTGGCCCCCGGCCTCGACCCGCGCGGCCTGGACTGGGTGCTGCACTGGTCGGGCGCCGAGCCGATCGATCCGCGCGAACCCGCCCCCGTCCCCTGGGGCACCGCCGCGCTGCGGTTCGACGCCGGCGGCCTGCCCGCGGCCGTGGCCGCCACCGTCCCGCACCTGGCGGGCCACCTGGCGCTGCGGGTGCCGCCCGAGGTGCCGGCCGGGGAGGCGCTGCGCGGCCAGCTCGCGGTCAGCGTCCACCTGCCGTCGGGACGGCTGGTCCGCGCCGGCTCGCTCCAGGTCCCCGGGGTGCTGGACGACCTGTACGCCGCTGCCGCGGACACCGTCCTGGGCGCCGAGTGGGCGGACGGGGTACCGACGCTACGGCTCTGGGCCCCCACCGCCAGGCGGGTGCGGCTGCTGTTGTGGCCGGCGGAGGCGGACCCGCACTCCGTGGGGCGGCCGGTGGAGATGGCCCCGCGCCCGGACGGCGCCTGGGAGGTGGCCGGCGAGGCCGGCTGGCTGGGCTCCCGCTATCGCTACGAGGTCACCGTCTACACCCCCCACCACGGTCGCGTCGTCACCAACCAGGTCACCGACCCGTACTCGGTGGCGCTCACGGTGAACTCCACCCACTCCGTACTCGTCGATCCCGCCGACCCGGGCCTCGCCCCGGCGTCCTGGCTGGCCAGCCCCAGCCCGCCGCTGGCACACCCGGTCGACCAGGCGATCTACGAGCTGCACGTCCGCGACTTCTCGGTGCACGACCCGACCGTGCCGGAGGAGCTGCGCGGCAGCTTCCTCGCCTTCGGCGAGGACTCGGCGGGGATGGCGCACCTGCGGGGCCTGGCCCGGGCGGGGCTCACGACCGTCCAGCTGCTGCCGGTGTTCGACAACGCCGCGGTCGAGGAGCACCCCGGGCAGCGGACCCCGCCGGACGCCGGGGAGCTCAGGCGACTGCCTCCGGATTCCGACCAGCAGCAGCGCCGGGTAGGCGCCGACCCCGACGGCTACAACTGGGGTTATGAGCCGTGGCACTACCTGGCTCCGGAGGGGTCCTACGCCGCCAGCCTGCAGGCTGCCGGTGGCGCCGGGCGGATCGCCGAGTTCCGGACCCTGGTCGGCGGCCTGCACCGCGCCGGGCTGCGGGTCGTCCTCGACATGGTGTTCAACCACACCGCCAGCGCCGGCCAGGACAACAAGTCGGTGCTCGACAGGATCGTCCCCGGCTACTACCACCGGCTGACCGCCTGCGGTCGGGTGGAGACCTCGACCTGCTGTCCCAACGTCGCCACCGAGCACCTGATGGCGCAGAAGCTGATGGTGGACGCCTGCCTGTGGTGGGCAAGGCAGTACCGGGTGGACGGCTACCGCTTCGACCTGATGGGCCACCACAGCCGGGCGAACCTGCTGGCCGTCCGGTCGGCGCTGGACCACCTCACCCTCGAGCGCGACGGCGTCGACGGGCCGTCGATGACCCTGTACGGAGAGGGCTGGAACTTCGGCGAGGTGGCGGGCAACGCCCGCTTCGTCCAGGCCAGCCAGGGCCAGCTCGGCGGCACCTCGATCGCCACCTTCTCCGACCGGCTGCGGGACGCCGTCCGCGGCGGCGGCGCGTTCGAGGACCCGCGGGTGCAGGGCTTCGGGACGGGCCTGGCCGACCAGCAGCCGACCGGTGGGGCGCTGCTCGCGGCCACCGACCTGGTCCAGCTCGGCCTGGCGGGGACGCTGCGCCGGTTCGGGTTCCGCTCCGCCGCCACCGGCCAGCAGGTCGCCGGCGAGTGGCTGCCGTACAACGGCACCGGCGCCGGCTACGCCGACCAGCCGGACGAGGTGATCAGCTACGTCGACGCCCACGACAACGAGACCCTGTTCGACGCCCTCGCCATCAAGCTGCCGCAGGCGACCCCGATGGCCGAGCGGGTGCGGCTGAACACCCTCGCCCTCGCCTGTGCGACGCTTGGCCAGTCGCCGGTGATGTGGCACGCCGGGACCGACCTGCTGCGCTCCAAGAGCCTCGACCGGAACTCCTACCGCTCCGGCGACTGGTTCAACTACCTCGACTTCTCGATGACGGACAACGGCTTCGGGGCCGGGCTCCCTCCGGAGTCCGACAACGGCCCTTCCTGGCCGATCCTCGCACCGCTGCTCGCCGACCCCGCGCTGAAGCCGTCGCCGGCCGACATCGCCTTGGCCCACGCGATGGCGCTCGACCTGCTGCGGCTGCGGGCGTCCACCCCGCTGTTCCGGCTGCGCGAAGCCGCGGTGATCGCCGACGCCGTCGACTTCCCGGTGTCAGGGACCTGGCAGCAGGTCCCGGGCGTGGTGGTGATGCGGATCGCGGAACCGGGCGCGGAGCCGCGCTGGAGCGGGCTGGTCGCGGTCTTCAACGCCACCCGGCGGGAGGTCCGCCAGCCCGTCCCGTTCGCCACCGGCGGCTACCGGCTGCACCCGGTCCAGGCCGCCGGCGAGGACGCGGTGGTGCGGCGCTGCGCCGCGGGCGAGGCCGAGTTCGTGGTTCCCGGCCACACCGTGGCGGTCTTCGTCGAACCCGCCTGAGCCGGGACGGGACCACCCCGCCGGCGGTGGCGGTTCCCGCCCGGATCACCTCGCGGCGGCCTCCGTCCGGGTCCCCGGGAAGCGGTGTGCGCACCCCGTCGGCAGGCCTGCGGGCAGATGCCCGGAGGCTTCCGCGGCGTCCGGGCCGGAGCAGCGATCGCGATAGGCTGGGGCGGAATCCCCAATCCCTGTGTGAAAGGCCGACGATGACCGCGACTGTGACCAAATCCCTCACCTGGACGGACGCCGACCGCGCGGCCGTCGACACCGCCCGCGTGCTGGCTGCGGACGCCGTCGAGAAGGTCGGGAACGGCCACCCGGGAACGGCCATCTCGCTGGCACCGGTGGCGTACCTGCTCTACCAGAAGGTGATGAACGGAGACCCGGCCGACCCGACCTGGACCGGGCGGGACCGGTTCGTGATGTCGGCTGGCCACTCCTCGCTGACCCAGTACAACCAGCTGTTCCTGGCCGGTTACGGACTGGAGATCGACGACATCGCCGCGCTCCGCACCGAAGGGTCGCTCACCCCCGGCCACCCCGAGTACGGCCACACCAAGGGCGTGGAGTGCACCACCGGCCCGCTCGGCGCCGGCATCGCCAACGCTGTCGGGTTCGCGATGGCGGCCCGCCGCGAGCGCGCGCTGCTCGACCCGTCCGCCGAGCCCGGCTCGTCGGTGTTCGACCACTTCGTCTACACCATCGCCGGCGACGG
>JAVHXR010000014.1 GCA_031119515.1 Propionicimonas sp. | reverse complement strand
CATCTGGGGCAACACAGGACCGAGACCGGCAGCAAACGCTGCGATCAGCCGCTCCCACTCCATCGGCTCTCCTTCGAGGTCACTCAGCAGGCTACCGGCGCCCAGGCGGACATGTGGGCGGTCGCGGCAGGCGATGATGCCGCTGGTCGGCGTCGCGCTCGCATGCCGTGATGCCGCAGCCAGTCGAGCCATGCGATCGGTAGCCCGAGTGAGCTTCCTCGAGGTTGTCGGGCGTCGCGCCAGCTACCGAGCGCGTGCGCGGTTCGTCGGGCTCGTCGTCGAGCACGATGGCGAGACGAAGATCGGAGACCTCGCCGAGGAGCGGTACGGGTTTCAGCCGGCGGGGTATCGTCTTTCGATACAAGAGTATTGAAGAACGATGCGGGGGAGGGTGTTGTGGGGCGGACGGGGATCGTGGCACTGCGGGTGCTGCTGGTGCTAATCATGCTCGGTGCGCTGGCGGCGCAGTTGTGGATCTTCCCGACTCTGGCCGGTGAGCTCGCGGTGTCCTACCCCGAGCTGGGCTGGCTGAGAGCGCCGATGCTGGCGGTCGTCGTGTTGATTCTCATCGGCGTCCAGATCGGCCTGGTAGCGATCTGGCGGTTGCTGTCGATGGTCGAGCTGGACAGGGTGTTCACCCCGCGCGCCTTCTGGTGGGTGGACGCGATCATCGCGGCCGCGATCTTCGACACGGTCCTGGTGGCGGGGATCTTCGCCGTGCTGTCGTTCGGGGCGCACGCCAACCCTCCGGCGCTAGCGATGTCGTTGCTCGCGCTGGTGGTGTGTGGGGCGGCGTTCGCGCTTCTGATGGGTGTGATGAGGGGTCTGCTCCGCAAGGCCTCAGCGCTGACGGTCGAGTTGAGTGAGGTGGTCTAGTGGCGATCGTGGTGAACCTCGACATTGAACTCGTCCGGCGCAGGATGACGCTGACCGAGTTGGCTGAGCGTGTCGGGATCACCCCTGTGAACCTGTCGATCCTGAAGAACAACCGCGCCAAGGCGATCCGGTTCTCCACTCTGGACGCGATCTGCCGAGAGCTGGGCTGCCAGCCGGCCGACATTCTCGTGCACGTCCCCGACGGTGACGATGGCGTGGCGGATCGCGGCGCCGACGCCCGCTGACCCAGCGTCCTGCGGGAGGGCTCATCATCCCTCGTCAACACGAGGATCCTGACGTCGGGTACGCCGGTGACCGCGACCGAACGCAGCCCGGACGAGCTTGCCCGGATCCTCCGAGGACGTGACCGCGCATGCCGGTCATGCCGACAGGGACTCCGGACCTCCACGCCATCCCGGTCGGCGCGAAGGACCCCGGGGTCAGACCTCAGCCAGCGGCAGGGTGAGTTCGAAGCTGCTCCCGCCTCCGGGAGTGGGCCGGTAGGCCAGCGTCCCGCCGAACTTGCCGGCCAGGCTGGACGCGATCGCGAGTCCGAGCCCGGCGCCGCCCTTGGCGCGGCCGCGACCCGGATCCTCCCGGAAGAACCGCTCGAACACCCGCGTCTCGTTGCCGATCTGCAAGCCCGGGCCGTGGTCGACGACGGCGACTCGCACGTGGCCGTCGCGGACGCCGACCTCGAACTCGATCGGCGTGTCGGGCGGGGTGTGCTTGAGGGCGTTGCCGGCAAGGTTGGTGAGGATCTGGCGGAGCCTGGCGTCGTCGCCGAGGGCGATCGCCGGCTGGTCCTGCCACGGCGGCTCGACAGGATTCGCCACGGTGATCGAGCGCCCGGGCGCGGTGACCCTGGTGTCGGCGGCGACGTCGACGGCGTGGATGAGCAGGTCGATCGGCCGTTGCTCCAGCGAACGGGTGGTGTCCAGGCGGGCGAGCAGCAGCAGGTCGTCGACGAGGGATGCCATCCGGATCGACTCGGCCTCGATCCGGCTGACCACCCTGGCGATCTCGACCGGATCGCTGACCACGCCGGTGCGGACGAGCTCGGCGTGCCCGCGGATCGTCGACAACGGGGTCCGCAACTCGTGGCTGGCGTCCGCGACGAAGCGACGCAGCCGCTCCTCGGTGCGGTCGCGCTCGGTGAATGCGGCCTGGATCTGGGTGAGCATCACGTTCAGCGAGGTGGCGAGGCGGCCCACCTCGGTGTTGGTCGTGGTGACCTCGATCCGGCGCGAGAAGTCGCCGCCCGCGATCTCGCCTGCGGTCTTCTCGATCTCGGTGAGGGGACGCAGCCCGAGCCGGACGAGGGCGACCCCGGCCGCGGTCGCGATCAACAGGATGACGGCGTCGACGGTGAGGCAGATCAGGGCCAGGCGGCGAGCCGCGGCCTCGATGTCCGCCAGGGACTCGGCGATTACGACGTAGCCGTCGGCGACGACGAGGGTGCGTCCCCGCCAGCCGCCCGGCTCGCCGTCGGTCGACCTGATGCCGATGATGGACTGGTCGGCCGCGGCGGCAGCGAGGCTGGCCGCGTCGAGGCTTGCCCAGTCCGGCGCCGGGCCGGTGGCCGGCAGCTGACAGGAGAGCTCTCCGGCGGAGTCGAACACGCCGGCGGCGAAGCTGGTGGGCAGCTGGGGATCACCGCCGTCCTGGCTGGCCTCGCACAGCTGCCGGATGACGGTCTGTGCCTGCGCCGGCGCGGTCTGCCCGAACAGGCTGCCCAGCTGTTCGTCCACCTGGCGGATCTGGAAGGTCTTGAACAGGATGACACTGGCGATCGCCGCGAGCAGCAGGGCGACCCCCAGCAGCGCGACCGACCCGGCGACCAGGCGCCGGCGCAACGACCACGCCTTCACCGCAGT
The DNA here is from genome assembly GCA_031119515.1 of Propionicimonas sp. Lineage (GTDB taxonomy): Bacteria > Actinomycetota > Actinomycetes > Propionibacteriales > Propionibacteriaceae > Propionicimonas. The sequence continues at coordinate 14,217 of JAVHXR010000014.1, read as the reverse complement.
TCCCTGGGCAGCCGGAGCGTGTAGCCGACGCCGCGGACGGTCTCGATCAACGGCGGGTCGAAGGCATCCACCTTGCGACGCAGGTAGCGGATGTAGGAGTCCACGACGCTGGAGTCCCCGTTGAAGTCGTAGTTCCAGACGTGCTCGAGGATCTGCGCCCGCGACATCACCCGGCCGGCGTTGCGCAGCAGGAATCGCAGCAACGCGAACTCGGTGGGCGAGAGGTTGACGCTCTCCCCCTGCCGCCACACCTCGTGGCCGTCCTCGTCCATCACCAGGTCGCCGTAGCGCAGCAGGCTGGCCTCGTCCAGCGGGTCGTCGGCGCCGCCCACTGTCCGGCGCAGGATGGCGCCCACCCGCGCGACCAGTTCCTCCAGGCTGAACGGCTTGGTGACGTAGTCGTCGGCGCCGAGGGTGAGGCCGTGGACGCGGTCCTCGACGGAGTCCCTGGCGGTCAGGAAAAGCACCGGAGCCCCGGTGTCGCGGCGCAGCGTCCGCAGCAGGTCGAAGCCCTGGACGTCGGGCAGCATGACATCCAGGACGATCAGTTCGGGGCGGGTGGCGCTGGCGACGGCGAGGGCCTCCTCGCCCGAGGCCGCGGTCTCCACCTGGTAGCCGACGTAGCGCAGGCTCATCGCGACCATCTCCACGATGTACGGCTCGTCATCGACGACGAGGACGCGCGCTCGTGCCTGTTGCTCCGCCATGGCCGTCAGCATCCCCGCCGAAGATGACAGTTCGATGAGAATCGGGCCGTTCTCACCGAACTGTCAGAAACCTCTCTTCGTTTCGCCATCTGCACCGGCCACGCTGGACGGCATGCAGCGAGCAGACCAGACGAAGGTGACCCCCGGGGTCACGCGGGGAGTGGACCGATGAACGGCAGACGAGTCCTGATCAACACGGGGCTGGGCGTCCTCGTGCTCGGCCTGGGGATCGCTGGCGTCGCCGCGCTCGCCGCTCCGCGCCAGGACCCGACGGCAAACCTCCCGACCGCCACCGTGCAGCGCGGGGCGCTCGAGGCGACGGTCACCGCCAGCGGCAACGTCGAGAGCGGGGCCACGGCGTCGCTGCAGCTGAAGGGCACCGGCGGCATCGTGACCAAGGTGTACGTCACCACCGGCCAGGAGGTCAGCCGCGGCGACAAGCTGGTGCGGGTCGACGACACCGATGCCCAGGCCCAGCTCGACTCGGCGCTGGTCGCACTGGACTCGGCGGAGGCCTCGCTGCAGACCGCGACCCAGGGACGTACCGGCGCCGAGCGTCGCTACGACGCGGCGGCAGTGGCCTCCGCCGAGCAGAACCTCAGGAACGCCGAGCGCGCGCTCGCGTCCGCCAGGGACAGCTACGACCTGGTCCGCAAGCAGCAGGGCGACCTGGTCTCGATCGCGCAGGACGCTGTCGACGCCGCCCAGCTCTCGGTCGACCTCGACCAGCAGCAGCTGGCAGCGCTGGAGCAGCAACTGGCCGCCACTGACCCCGCCGACACGGCCACGATCGCCGCGCTCGAGGCGCAGATCACGCAGCTGGAGGCCCAGCTGGCCGCCGACCAGGCGACCCTGAAGAACACGTCGGCCACCCTCGCCCAGGCGAAGCGGACCCGCGACACCGCGGTGCAGCAGGCCAAGCAGTCCGTCACCACCCAGACCGGCAGCCGGGACGCCGCCCGGAAGTCGCTCGCCCAGCAGAAGGCCACGGTCGCGGTCAACCAGCAGGGTCCCAAGCCGGGCAGCGTGAATGCCGCCAACGCCCAGGTGGAGTCCGCGCAGCTGCAGGTGGACAAGGCGCGCCAGGCCGTCGAGGACACCGTGCTGGTCGCCCCCTTCGACGGTGTCGTGTCGACCGTGAACGCGGTCGTCGGGCAGTCCTCCAGCATGGCGTCGGCGAGCGCCGCCGGGGCCTCTGGCCTGGTGGTCCTGGTCGACCCGGACGGCCTGCGGGTGACCGCGTCGATCGCCGAGGCGGACGCCACCTCGGTCCAGGTCGGGCAGCTCGCGACCGTCAACCTGCCCGCCTCCGGCCTCGACATCGCCGGCGAGGTGATCTCGGTCGACATCGCCAGCACCGTCACCAACAACGTCGTCCAGTACGTCACCACGGTGTCGCTCAGCGACCCGCCGGCCGGTGTCAGGGTGGGCCAGACCGCCAGCCTGTCGATCATCACCGGCAGCGAGGACGACGTCCTGTTCGTCCCCACGTCTGCGATCACCGTCGACGGGGCGTCCAGTTACGTGACGCGGCTCGCCGACGGCGTCCAGACCCGGGTCGAGGTGGAGACCGGACTGGTCGGGACGACCGGGACGCAGATCCTGGGCGGCCTGGCCGAGGGCGACGTCGTGGTGCTGCCGAGCAGCGGCGGGACCACGTCGCTGCCCTTCCCGGGCTCGGGCGGGGGCGCGGAGCGGTGACCGGGGCGAAGCGGTCGACCCGCCCGGTCATCGACCTGCGCGACATCCACAAGACCTACGGCGAGGGTGAGGCGATCGTCCGGGCGGTGGACGGGGTGAGCCTGCGGGTGGAGCACGGCGACTACGTCGCGATCATGGGGGCGTCCGGCTCGGGGAAGTCCACCATGATGAACATCATCGGGTGCCTCGACGGCCAGACCAGCGGCAGCTACCGCCTCGACGGGGTGGACGTGCGGCTGCTGGAGGACGACCAGCTGTCGAAGATCCGCAACCGCAAGATCGGGTTCATCTTCCAGAGCTTCAACCTGATCGCCCGCACCACGGCGCTGTCCAACGTCGAGCTTCCGCTCGCCTACGCCGGGGTGTCCGGCCGGGAGCGCCGGCGCCGCGCCCTCGCCGCGCTGGAGACCGTCGGCCTGGCCAACCGGGTCGACCACACCTCCGCTCAGCTCTCCGGCGGCCAGCAGCAGCGGGTCGCCATCGCCAGGGCGATCGTCGGCGAGCCCGTCCTGCTGCTGGCCGACGAGCCGACCGGCGCCCTGGACAGCCACAGCACCGCCGAGGTGCTCGCCCTGTTCGACGAGCTCTCGGCCGTCGGGCGGACGCTGGTCGTGATCACCCACGAGGCGGACGTGGCTGCCCGCGCGAAACGGGTGCTGCGGATGCACGACGGCCGGATCGTCGCCGACGACCGGTCGGTGCCGGTCGACTCACTGCCGCCGCGGCTCGCCGGCGGCCGGACGGCGGTGGCGTCGTGAGCATCTCCGAGGGCGCCAAGTTCGCCTGGCGCGGCGTGACGGCGAACAAGGCGCGGTCGGCGCTCACGATGCTGGGGGTGATGATCGGGGTCGCCGCGGTCATCATCCTGGTCGCGGTCGGTGCCGGCGCCAGCCGCAGCGTCACCGACACGCTCAACTCCCTGGGCACCAACACCCTCACCGTCACGCCCGGCAGCAACAGCGGCGGGTTCGGCTTCGGGATGGGACGCGGGGCCGGTGGCGGGGGCGGCGACACCGGGTCCGGGACGAGCATCCGCGAGGCGAACCTGACGATGGCCGACGCCGAGGCGCTCGCCGACCCCGACCTGGCCCCCGACCTGCTCCACGTCGCCCCGGTCGTCAGCGCGGCCTCGGTGACGGCCACCCTGGCAGGGGCGTCCCACACCGTCGGCACCACGACCGGCAGCACCCCGACCTACCTGACCATCAACAACGACACCGTGGTCGACGGCCGGGCGTTCAGCCAGTCCGACTTCGACTCCCACTCCCGGGTGCTGCTGGTGGGACCGACGGTCGCCAAGGAACTCGTCGGCGACGACGGCACCGCCGTCCTTGACCAGGTGATCCGCCTCAACGGCAAGGAGTTCACCGTCATCGGCATCCTGGAGGCGAAGGGATCCTCCGGCATCCAGGACTCCGACGACCGGATCCTCGCCCCCGCCACGGCCGTCCAGGACCACCTGGCCGGGTACGGCAACCTCAGCAGCATCTCGGTGCAGGCGACCTCCGCCGACACCGTCGACGCCGCGCAGGCCCAGATCGAGGCGATCCTCGACGCCCGGCACCGCACCACCTCCGACGACAGGGATTTCACGGTGATGAACTCCGCGACCTTCCTCGATGCGGCGAGCACCATCACCGGCACCTTCACGATCCTGCTCGGCGCGATCGCGGGGATCTCGCTGCTGGTCGGCGGCATCGGCGTGATGAACATCATGCTCGTCACCGTCACCGAGCGGACCCGCGAGATCGGCATCCGCAAGGCGATCGGTGCGGGCAGGGCCGACATCACCTTCCAGTTCATGCTCGAGGCGGTGATCCTGTCCGTCCTCGGCGGGGTCGCGGGAATCCTGTTCAGCTACCTGGTCTGCCAGATCGAGATCGCCGGCTTCCGGGCCGTCATCGAGCCCTACTCGGTCGTGCTGGCGTTCGGCTTCGCGCTCGCCGTCGGGCTCTTCTTCGGGATCTATCCCGCCACCCGTGCCGCCTCGCTGCGGCCCATCGATGCCCTCCGCTACGAGTAGCCGGACCCGGAAAGGACGCCCATGACCCACGCGACCACCCCTGACGAGACCGCCGAGCTGCTCGCCGACAACGGATTCGCCTTCACCGACCAGCCCGACGCGACCGAGGACGGGGGCTCCGGCGGTGACGACGACCTCGACCCGGAGTTCCAGCCCCGCCTGCACACCCGGACGCCCTGGCTCACCCGGGTACTGGTGTGGCTGGTGGTCTTCCTGGCGGGATTCGTCGTCGGCGTCCTGGCCGACCGGGCGTTCGTCGGGTAGCCGGACGGTCAGCGGCGCCGCTTCGGCACCGGCTGCCCGGCGAGCTGGCGGGCGACGTGGCTGCGGGCGTGCCGGACGGCCTCGGCGAGGTCGCTGAACTGGTGCTCCCGGGTGCGCAGGGCCTCCAGGACGCCGGCCCGGCCGGCCATCCTCTCGTGCCGGTGGCGGAGACCCTTGATCAGCACGGTGGCGCCCCTGGCCTCCAGCAGCTGGACGATCCCTGCCAGCCGGTGGGCCCCGGTGGGGTCGAGGAGCTCGACCCGGGACAGCCGGAGCACCACCACCCAGGCGTCGGTGTCGGCGATGTCGTCCATCACGCGGTCGGCCGCGCCGAAGAAGAGCGAGCCCTCGAGCCGCAGCAGTGCGATGTGCTCGTCGCCGGGGGCCGCCGGTCCGGGCAGGTCCTCCCGGGCCACGTGGGTGGTGTCGGCGAGGGCCCGTAGCGCGAAGAACGCCGCCAGCACCACGCCGATCTCGACGGCCGTGATCAGGTCGAGCAGGACGGTGCAGGCGATCGTCACGACGAAGGTGGCGGCGGTGCTCCGGCCGACCCGCAGCAGCCCGCGCACCTCGCCGGCGTCCACCATCCGCAGCGCGGTGGCGATCAGGACGCCGGCCAGCGCCGACAGCGGGATCATGGACGCCAGTCCGGCCCCGACCGCCACCACTCCTGCGAGAAGTGCCGCGTGGACGAGGGCCGCCAGTCGGGAGCGGGCGCCCGCCCGCACGTTGACCGCGGTCCGGGCGATCGCACCGGTGGCGGGCATCCCGCCGAACAACCCGGACGCGATCGACGCCAGCCCCTGGCCGAACACCTCCCGGTCCGGCAGCACCCGTCCGGTCTGTGCCATCCCGGCGGCGACCCGCGCCGAGAGCAGTGACTCGATCGCGGCGAGCGCTGCCACCGCCAGCGCGGGCCCGGCAAGGGTCTGCAGCATGGCGGGGTCGACCGTGGGCAGGCTCGGCGCCGGCAGCGCCGAGGGGAGCTCGCCGATCGCGGCGACAACCGCGATCAGCGCCCCCGGGAGCCGTCCCGGCAGGCGTCGGGCGAGCTCGACGACGGCGATCACGCCGAGCGTGATCGCCAGCGGCAGCCACGCCTGCGTCCAGTCCGCGGTGCGGACCGCGTCGAGCGCGGCGGGGAGCGTCCGTTCGCCGGTGTGGATCGGCGCGTCCAGGGCGAGTGGCACCTGCTGCAGCGCGATGATCACCGCGATCCCCGCGGTGAATCCCTCGATCACCGGCCACGGGATGTAGACCACGACCCGGCCGAGCCGCAGCGCGCCGGCCGCGACCAGCACGATGCCGGCAAGCACCGAGACGACCACGACGGCCTGGGTGCCGTGGCTGGCGACGATCGGCGCCAGGATCACGGCCATGGCGCCGGTAGGGCCGGAGACCTGGACGTGGGAGCCGCCGAAGACGGCCGCCACCGCGCCGGCCACGATCGCGGTGATCAGTCCGGACGCGGCGCCCATCCCCGAACTCACCCCGAAGGCGAGGGCGAGCGGCAGCGCCACGACTCCGACAGTGATCCCGGCCAGAAGGTCGCGACGCCAGCTGGTTCGAAGCGGTGCCAGGTCGGCGGGGCCGGGAAGCAGCCCGGACAGGTGGCGGCGGGCGTTCTCGGGCAGCAGCCGGCGTGGGGCGGCAGTGATGGTCTGCGTCATGGGGAAGGAGGGAGCCTTGCGTGTCAGAGGGACGGGGTGCCGAGGGGCGGCAGTTCGGAGGCGGCCGCCAGCTGCCCGCCCTTGGCGGCGAGGGTGTCCAGCAGGAACCGCCGGGCGCTGGTGAGCAGGTCGACGACGGCCGGGTGCGCGGTCCGGTAGAACACCCGGGAACCGACCCGGCGGGACGTGACCACCCCGTACTGCCGGAGCACGGCCAGGTGTCCGGACAGGTGGGAAGGGGTGCCGCCGAGGTCGGCGAGCAGGTCTGCGACGTTCACCTCGCCGTCCCCGGCGGTCTCGGCCGCGACCAGCAGTTCGAGCACCCTCACCCTCACCGGGTGCGCGAGGGCCCGGAACAGGTTGGCCTTGATCTCGTACAGCGGCTCGACCGTCGGCTTCACGGTTTCAGAATACCGTGAAATCACTCGGGTTCTGGCCGGGTCCGGATTCGGGCCGTGGCCCGCCTGTGCCGGGCACCTGCGGCCAGGGGCGTGTCACCGCCGCGGCCGGGCGGGGGCGTTGCCAAACCCTCTTGTCGGAGCCCGCGGCGCGGATGTAGACCAGTGGCGTGGGAGGTCTCTCCCCTCGGCCAAGGAGGGTCGGATGAGCGTGTATCGGGTGACGGATGTGATCGGTACCAGCGCCGAGTCCTGGGAGGACGCCGCAGCGGCGGCCGTGACGGTGGCCAGGGGGTCGCTGCGCGATCTCCGGGTCGCCGAGGTGGTCGCGCAGGACATCCACATCGACGAGGGCGGCGCCTTGACCTACCGGACGAAGCTCCGGATCTCGTTCAAGTACGAGCAGTAGCCGCGCTGCTCGGGTTCGCCTCCTCGTCCTGCGCGGGCGTGGCGAGGGGGACTGAGTCCTGCGCCGGGTCGACCCACCCCCGATTGACCCCGGCGGGGTGGATCATGGCCGGGCACGCCCGGTGCCGCGATCCGGCGACGGGCGGGAGGACGTGTGGGGCGCGGTGGCGTCCAGGATCGCGAAAGGGGAGGTTTGATGAGCAATCGGGCCGGCGCGGCCGGTGGGAGCGCGCTCTACTCGCTGGGCATCTTCGGAGCCTGGGTGTGGTTCTTCCAGCAGGCCACGACCTTCTGGGACTACCTGTTGGCTGTGATCCAGGGCCTGTTCTGGCCGGCCTGGATGGTCTACGACCTGTTCAGGGCGCTGGCGGGCTGAGCCGTCGACGCGCTCGCCGCGAGCGTGGTTCGCGGCGAACTGCGGCTCGCCGATGGCTCCCGGGAGTTTGCGGGCGGCCCCCGGCAGGGCGTTACTGTCCGCGCAGTCCGAACGGGTTGCCGTCGGCGTCGAGAAGGACACACACCCGTGCCTCTGGCGCGACCTGGCGCGGTGCGTCGCGTTCGGTGGCGCCGGCGGCGAGCAGGCGCTCGCGGGTGGCGTCCAGATCCTCGACGTCGGCATAGGCGACCGGGCCGCCGCCTGCGCCGGCCGGGTTGAGGGCGACCTCGAAGCCGTCGACGTTGTACCCGACGTAGTACGGCTGGTCGCTGTGGGGCGCCCCGAACAGCGCGGTGTACACCGCCTTCGCGGCGTCGAGATCGGAGACCGGGATCACCAGGCTGCGGATCGTGGGGTTCATTGACCTGCCCTTCCTCGAGGTGTGTCGTCCCCCATTGACCCTCGCGACCACCACGAGGTCAAGCCCTTCCCGGGGCCGCGCCGGGGGTGGGGGTCAGCGCAGGATCTCGCGGGCGAACCCGTGGTAGCGGGTGCCCTGCCAGTCCAGGTGGCCCTCGTCGCCCACCACCAGGAGCCCGGAGGAGGCGGCGGGGATCGCGAGTTCGACGCGGCCGCCGTCGGGGAACTGGAACGTGGCGTAGTAGCGCTGCTCGGCGGTCGCGCCGCTGCCGGTGAGGTGGGTGCGCTTGTCGACGACCCTGGCCTCCGCCTGCAGCCGTGGACGGCTGTTGTCGGTTGCGCGGCGACGGGCCACCCGCAGGCCGGCGAGAAGGGCCGGGAGGGCCGCGAGGATCACGATGGCTGCCGCGATGGCGAGCAGCACGAGCACACTGGCGTTCACGCGCACCTCCCGCCGGCCCGTCCGATGCCTCTGATTCTGCCCCGCGATCGCGACCGCCGCTGGTCAACCCCGGGATGACTGGTCAGCCTGCCACGACTCCGCCCACGAGGAGGGCGGCGATCAGCAGCACGAGGACGGCCAGCCGCACCCACCGGCGACGACCCGCGGACCTGCTGTCGGACCCGCCGTGTCCATCGGAGCCGGCGAGTTCCCCAGGGACGGGGTCGACCAGCTCGACCGGTTCGTGGTGAGCGGGGTCGACGCCCTCCCGCTGGGGGTCGTGGAGCGGACCGCCCGGCGTCAGCCAGCGCGCGGTGATCGGGTCGAATCGCTCCGAGGGCGGGGGCAGGATCCGGGCCATGCGACCAGCCTCGCACGCGCGCCGCGGCACCGGTAGCCCGCGGACGGCGCACCGTCCCCTCGGCCAGCGTCAGGAGAACAGCAGCGAGTCCAGGCCCCGCACCACTCCGGTGACACCCCCGACCCGGCGGATCGCCAGGAGGACGCCGTCGAGGTACGGTTCCGCGCCCGGGCCCGGATCGTGGCGCATGACGAGCCGCTCGCCGGGTCCGGCGAACACCACCTCGGTGGTCACCACGAAGCCCGGGAGCCGGACGGAGTGGACGCGGGTGCCGGCCACGTCCGCGCCACGGGCCTCCGCGGGGCCGTGGAGCTCGCTGACCGGGATGGCCGGGGCCGGCGGGTGCACCCCGGAGAGCGTCTCGGCGAGTTCCCGGGCGGTCCCGCTCGGAACGTCCGCCTTGCCCGCCGAGGCGTAGTCGATGACCTCCCAGGCGGGGATGAGTTCGGCGGCCATCGCTGCCGCGCGGCGCAGCACGGCCGCCTGGATCGAGAAGTTGCCGGCCGCGATCACGCCGACCCCGCGGTCCCGGGCGAGCCCGTCCAGTTCGCGGTAGTCCTCGGCTGTCAGGCCGCTGGAGCCGACGACGACGGGGACCCCCGCGTCCACCGCCGCCCACGCGTTCGATCGCACCGCGGTCGCGCTGGTGAAGTCCACCAGGACGTCCGTCGGCGCCGCGTCGAGCGCCGCTGTCACGCTGGCATGGACGCGGCCCTCGCCCGCGGCCGCCAGCGAGCTGCCGGCCACCGATCGCGCCACCCCGGCGACAAGCCGGAGGTCGTCGGCAGCCTCGATCGCCGGGACCAGGGCCCGTCCGATCCACCCGGTGACGCCGGCCACGCAAACCCTGATCATGGGCGAAGGCTACGCTGCCGCCCTGCCCGTCCGCCCCCGCCGGCGCGCGCGGTCGGACAAGCGACCGAAAAGGACTGTCCCCGTGAGGCAAAGGACCGTCCCCGTGAGTCGGGGGACGGTCCTTTGCCTCGCGGGGACGGTCCCGCGACTCGCGGGGACGGTCCTTCTCGGCGGTGGCCGCGGGGGCTCAGCCCCTGGCTTGGTCCACCCCGAGGTTCGCCAGTTGGTCGGCGCGTTCGTTGCCCGGGTCGCCGGCGTGGCCCTTCACCCACTCCCAGTGCACCTCGTGCCGAGCGACCTGGGCCTCCAGTTCCTGCCAGAGTTCGACGTTCTTCACCGGCTTCTTGTCCGCGGTGCGCCAGCCGTTGCGCTTCCAGCCGTGGATCCACCTGGTCATGCCGTTCATGACGTAGGCGGAGTCGACGTGCAGGTGTACGGAACTCGGCCGCGTCAGCGACTCCAGGCCGCGGATCACCGCCATGAGCTCCATCCGGTTGTTCGTGGTGAGCGGCTCGCCGCCGAAGAGCTCCTTCGAGTGGTCGCCGTAGGTCATCAGGACTCCCCAGCCGCCGGGGCCGGGATTGCCCTTGCAGGCGCCGTCGGTCCACATGTGGAGGGTCGTCTGCTCAGTCATCCCGGTCTCGTCCATCCCTCGTCTCCGGCGGCGGCCGGCCATCCGGCCCCGCTCCACTCCCGACCACGCACCCTAGACGCTCCGGGCGGATCCCGCGGGATCGACCGGGCGGCCACGCCCGGCCCGCAGGGTGATGCAGGGGCTGCCTCCCGGCCGTGGTCAGGACCTCGTCGAGGCGGGCGCGCCGAACGAGGGCGCCGGCGAGCCCCGCCGCCCGGGATGGAACGTCGCGGGATCCAGGTGACCGGACGGGCGCGCGCCCTAGTCGAGCGGACGCAGGTCGTCGCGGCCGAGCTTCCGCGTCCAGGTCCGCAGCGGACGGGAGACCCGCTCCTCGTGCTCGTCGCTGCTGACGAACGTGTCGGCCACCTCCGGCGACTCCCAGTGCAGGATCAGGACGAACAGCGACTCGGCCTCGGAGACGGCGGCCTCCACCTGGCGCAGCCCGGGCCGTGAGCGCAGGTAGGGGCCGAGCTCCTCCTGCCAGAAGCGTTCGAGTTCCGGCAACCGGGCGAGGTCCTCGATGTGGGACCTGACCACGCGCACCTCGCCGACCGCGGGGGAGAGCCGCCACAGCACCTCGGAGCCGTCCCGCTCGGTGATCTGGACCCCGAGTTCGGCGAAGACGGCGTTCAGGGCGCCGTGGTCGGGGCCGTGGTAGAACGACTCGAACGCCTCCCTGGACCGCCAGGTCGTGACCGAGCGGCGCACCCCGTCGGTCTCGACCGAGCGCTGCAGCTGGGCGCCGACGAACCCCGGCTGCCGGGTGATGGTGGTTCCGGTCGTGGCCGCCCAGGCCTCGGAGAGCGCCTGTTCGATCGAAGGGTCGTAGCGGAAGGCGGTGTAGCGGGAGTAGAGGCTCATCTTGTGCTCCTTGTTCGGTTGCGGACGGGTGGTCGGAAGGCGGGGCCGGCGGTCAGGCGAGCGCCGCCAACAGGGTCAGGAAGCGGTGCCGACCGGCGTCGACGTCGATGCTGTCGGGCCACGGGACCGGCTGCCCCGGGACCCGGCCACCGGCCTCCACCAGGCGGCCGGCCAGCTCCTCACCGGCGTCCGCGGCGTCCCCGGTGGGCTCGATGACGAGCAGGAGGCCGCCGCGAGGCGCTCCCGCCGGGTCGCTCAGCAGGCCGGTCGCGGCGGCGGTGAGCGCCTCGATCGCGATCCCGATGCTGGTGCCGAGCAGGCCGCCGCGGGCGGCGATCGCCACCGCGTCCGCGGCGCTGGTGGTGGCTGCGCCGGTGGCGTCGACCAGCGCGCCCTCGGGCACGCGGGACTGGCCGGACTGTGCGTCGTGCCAGTGCGCGGCGGTGATCGCGGAGCTGGCGGTGTCGACGACCAGGGGATGGCCACGAGTCGGGACGGCGAGCGCGAACGGGTTGGTCCCGAGCACGGCGCGATGGCCGCCGTGCGGTGCGACGAACGACTTCGACGACATGGTCAGCAGCCCGATCGCGCCCCGCTGGGCGACCGCGGCGACGAACGGGGCGAGCCGGCCGAACGGCCCTACCTCGCGCAACCGGACGAGGCTGACGCCGTGCTCGCGGGCCGCCCGGCGGGCGGGGTCGATCAGGGCCGCGACCGCCGTCGGGGCGAACCGTCCCGCCAGGTCGACGGAGGTCGACGCCCGCTCCAGATCCCCGCTGGCGGGGAGGGAGAGGCTGGCGGAGAGCTCGTCCCTCGACCCGGCCGGGAGGCCGTCCAGCAGGCGGAGCCCGAAGCGGTGGTGGCCGCGCACCTCGGCGTCGACCAGCGCGCGGGCGACCAGGCCGGCCGCGGCCTCGCCGGCGGGGGCGAGCGCCGCGGCGGCCAGGTCGAGGAGGTCGGTGGTCCGGACCCGGGTCGGCACCCTCAGTCCTTCCGCAGCCGGTGGGCGAGCGCGTCCCCGGACAGCTGGATGCCCTGGGCGAGGATGACCAGGATCACCACACAGATCAGCATCATCGTGCCGTCGAACCGGTTGTACCCGTAGGACAGCGCCAGGTAGCCCAGGCCGCCGGCGCCGACCGCGCCGGCGATCGCCGTGCCGTCCAGGATGTTGATCAGGCCGATCGTGGTGTTGCTCACCAGGCCTGGCAGCGCCTCCGGCAGCTGCACCTTCCCGATCAGCTGCCACCGGGTGCCGCCGGAGGCGAAGCCCGCCTCGACGACGTCCCGGGGGACCTCGCGCAGGCTGCTCTCCATCAGGCGGGTGAAGCTCGGGATCGAGGCCAGGGTGAGCGGCACCACCGCCCCGGCCACGCCGAGGGAGGTCCCGACGATCAGCCGGCTGAGCGGGATCACCGCCGCCATCAGGATCAGGAAGGGGATCGAACGGCCGACGTTGATGACCACCGACAGCACCTGGTGGGTGGACTTGTGCGGGAAGAGCCCGTTGCGACCGGTGTTGATCAGCACCACCGCGAGCGGCAGCCCGATCAGAGCCGTGATCGGGAAGACGATCCCGACCATCGCCAGGGTCGCGCCGAGGGCCGGCACCACCAGCTCGGCGTAGTCGAAGAAGGTGCGGTCCACCTGCAGCAGGACGAGGCCGAACTCATTCATCGGCGGACCCCAGTTCGCGGATCTGCAGGCCGAACCCGCCGCCGGCCCGGGTGATCTCGGCCGGCCCGGCGGTGCTCGCGACGATCATGTAGCCGACCGCCTCGCCCTTCAGCTCCTCCACCGTCGCCCCGAGCACCTGCAGCGGCTCGGGCAATCGCTCCGAGAGCCGGGCTACCCAGTCCAGCGGGACCTCCCTTGCCGCGTAGTGGATGCGGTAGGTGTGGCGGTCCGGCGCGGCCAGGTGGGGGCGGGGCGGGAAGAGGTTGTCCCGCACCAGTGAGTCCTGCAGCACGAGGTCCCTGATCGCCCCCCGCTCGACGATGCTGCCCTCGGCCAGCAGCAGCGCGTTGTCGGCGATCTCACGGGCCACATCCATCTCGTGGGTGATCAGGATGATCGTCAGGCCGAGTTCGGCGCGCAGGTCGCGCAGCAACTGCAGCACCGATGCCCGGTTGGCGTGGTCGAGCCCTGTCGTGGCCTCGTCCGCCAGCAGCACCGACGGGCGCAATGCGAGCGCGCGGGCGATGCCGACGCGCTGCTTCTGCCCGCCCGAGAGCTCCGCGGGGTAGGAGCCGCCCCGGCCCCCAAGCCCGACCAGGTCGAGGAGCTCCTGGGCGCGCGCCCTTGCCTGGGACCGGTCGACGCCGGCGAACTCCAGCGGCAGCAGGACGTTGCGGAGCGCGGTCCGGCGCCGCTGGAGGCTCGACCCCTGGAAGATGGTCCCGATCCGGCGCCGGTTCTCGACGGTGTGGGTGGCCAGATCAGCACCGTCGATGCTGATCCGGCCACTCGTCGGCCGCACCAAGGAGTTGATGCACCGCGCCAGCGTGCTCTTGCCGGAACCGCTTGGCCCCACGATCGCTGTGATCGTCGCGCGCTCGATCGAGAACGAGACCCCGGCGAGGGCGGTGATCCGTCCCGGACCCTCGCCGTAGTGCTTGACGAGGTCGTCGACCTCGACCATCGCTGGCATGGCTGGCACCTCCTCAGTGGCGGTTCGGCCGGGTCACCGGACGCCGGCGATCAGGTCCCCGAAGGTGGCGTCGATGAAGTCGTCGAGCTTCGGATCCTCGAAGGTCTCCCGGAGCAGCCGGAACTCCTCGGAGTCGACGTTCTCGGTGCGGGTGACCAGGATGATCGCCAGCCGGATCGCCTGCGGGGCGCGGACCAGCTCGACCTCCGCGCCGACCCCGGCCGCGCGCAGGTAGGTGGCCTGCACGACGGAGTAGTCGACGTCGTCGAGGCTGCGGGCCAGCTGCTGCCCGGCGACCTTGATGAACTGGAAGTCGTGCGGGTTCTCAGCGATGTCCTCGGTGGTGGCGGTGCCCGGCTCGACCTTCTCCAGGGTGAGCAGGCCGTTCTCCTCCAGGAACTCCAGGCTCTTGGCCTCGTTGGAGGGGTCGTCGGGCAGGCTGAC
>JAVHXR010000274.1 GCA_031119515.1 Propionicimonas sp. | reverse complement strand
ACACCTGGTACTCGCGGGATTCGGCGGTGCCGCTGGCCCGCAGGGTCGTGTCGGCCTCGGCCGGATGGGTGGACGTCCACCACCACCAGACTCCGCCGCCGACGAGCAGCAGCACGACGAGCACGATGACCGGGACGGGCGGGCGCTTGTGGGTAGCCATGGTATTCACCTTCACGGGGTGCCGGACGCGGTCGCCCGGCAGGGCTGGATGGAAACGGAGACCGGCGCGCCTGCGGGCAGGTCGGCCGTCGTGGTGAGTTCGACGAGGAAGGCCCGGGTGAGGTGGACCTCGTCGGTCGCCTGGCTGGTCGGGGGGAACCGGGCCGCGGTGGCGACCCAGGTCAGCTCTGCGGCGGCCTGCTCGCCGGCGGCCATCCAGTCGGCATGGACGCCGGCGGCGTCCCCGACGCACACCTCCGCAGCCTGGGCGGGGGAGAGCTAGATGGTCAGCCGGGTGGCCTGCTCGGGCCGGATCAGGACGAGGGTCGCGCCGGGCGACAGCTGGTCGCCCGCTGCCGCCACCGACAGCACCGTGCCGGCGGTGGGTGCGGTGACGACGGCGTCGGCGAGCCGCAGGGTGGCGAGTTCCACCGGGATCGCGGCGGTGTCGACTGCCACAGCGGCGAGCCGTCGCAGCCGGGCCAGCTCGGCGATCGCGTCCTCCACCTCCGCGGCGGCGTCGTCGAGGTCGTGCAGCCCGTCGGTCGCCTTGGCGATCCCCTCGTCGAGCTTGGTCAGACCGCTGCGGGCCTGCTTCAGTCCCTTGTCCAGCTCGGCCAGGCCGGCGTCCAGCTTCTTCAGCACCCCGTCGAGCTTCGCGATCCCCTCGGTCAGCTGCGCGATCGCCGCGGCCAGTTCCTCGCGGGTCGGGACGCCGGGCGGAAGCGGCGCGGGGGCCGGCGGCAGCGAGGCCAGGAGCTCCTCGGCGGCCTCGCGCTGGGCGACCAGCCCGGCCCTGGCCTTGCGGACCTCGGCGCGCTGCGCCTTCAGGTCGGCTCGGGTGGAGGTGAGCTGCCTGATCGCCTTCTTGACGTCGGCGCGACGATCCCTGAGTTCGGCAAGGGCGTCGACGACCTCGACCCGCTTGTCGGCGATCTCCTGCCGGGCGTCCTCGGCATCGGCCGTCGCCGCATCCAGCACCTCCGCCTGCGCACCGGCGACCGCCGCGTCCGCCTCGGCGGATCGCAGGGCCGCGCGCAGCAGCCGGTCGTCGAGCTGGACGAGCTGCTGTCCCTCGCTCACCCGGTCCCCCTCGTGGACGCTGACGGCCGCGACGGCCGCGAACGAACCGATGCCGAGGCTGGCGGCGGTGCGGGAGTCGCCCATCGTCATCGTGGTGGGGTCGGGCTCGCCGCCGGCCGGCGGTTCGGCGGCGAAGCCGGCGTCCAGGTCGACGGCCGGGACCGCCAGTGGCGGGACGCTGACGACGGTGACGTCGTCGGCGACGTTGCCCTGCACCCGGAGCTCGGATGAGGGCGTCCCGCACGCCGTCGCGAGCAGCGCGGTGGTGGTGAGGACTGCGGCGAGGCGGCGGCTCATCGCGGTGCCTCGACGGATCGCAGGAAGGCGTCGACCAGGCGCTCCAGGTCGGCGGTCGGCGGCGGTGGCAGCGGCTCGACGCGCAGGAAGCCGTCCAGGGCGACATAGCTGAAGACGGAGCCGACGTACATCCGGGCCGGGATCTCCAGCCGGTCGACGCTCACCAGGCCGCTCGCGGCGGCCGCGGCGAGCAGCCGCTGGACCATCCCGAAGAACTGGCCGGGCAGGGCGTCCCGGATCGTCTCGCGCAGCTCCGGCAGCCGGAAAGCCTCGCCGAAGACCAGCCGCATCAGCGCGACCCGGTCGGGCTGCAGCATCTCGTCGGTGACGACCCTCGCGACGGCGAGCAGGGCGGCCCTGAGGTCGTCGATGGACTCGAGCCGGGGGAGCGTGGCGGGGAAGATCCCGGCGATCTCGACCTCGCTGGTGAGGACGGCGGCGAACAGCTCGTTCTTGGAGGGGAAGTAGCGGTACAGCGTCTGCTTGCTGACCTGGGCGGTGGCGACGATCGCATCCATCGAGCTGCCGGCGAAGCCGTTGCCGAGGAAGGTCTCCCGGGCCGCTTCGACGATCTGGCGCCGCTTGGCTTCCGCTCGACGCTGGGTTGCGTCCATGGGTCAAACTGTACGGTTCAGTTTGATTGATCGCAAGCGCTCCGTGAGCACCCGTGGCTGGGGCGCGGGGGACGCCGCCGCCGGGACGCGGGATGGTTCCAGGTCCCGGGGCTGAACGGATCTCGGGACGCGGGTCCGCGTCGGCCTTGCCGGCTCCCGGTGCGGTCCGCGTCGGCCTTGCCGGCTCCCGGTGCGGTCCGTGTCCGCCTCGCCGCCTCGCCGGCTCCCGGCGCGACCGCGGAGGGAGCGTGTGCCCCCCAATCCCGCGTCCGGAGGCGCCCGGGCGGGTCGCTGGGTCGCCGCTTGTAGGCTTGCCCGCATGACGTCCACCGCCGAGGCCAGGGCACGAAGGCTGAACAACCTGCCCACCCAGGCCACGGACAACCGGCCGTTGCCGCAGCGGGCGCTGACCTCCTGGTGGACCTGGCTCACCGTGGGACTCACGATCGTCTTCGTGGCCTGCCTGGCCGCGCTCTACTTCGACCTGACCGCCGACCACCCCGCGGTGGACGGCACCATCCCCGGGGTCAATCCGTCCGCCATCCGCCAGGCCGCCTGGTACGCGACGTCGACCCTGCTGTTCTGGATCGTCGTGTTCCTGGCCGCCGACCGCTGGCGGCCGCAGCGCTGGGTGGTCTGGTTCCTCGCGCTCGGCTGGGGGGCGGCGGTGGCGACGTTCCTCTCCTACCACGTCAACTCGTGGGCGGGGACGCAGATGCAGGTGACCGGTGACTTCGACCCGGCGACCAGCGCGCGGGTCGCCATCTTCGTCGCCCCCTTCGTCGAGGAGGCGGCCAAGGCGACGGTGCTGTTCGGGCTGGCGATCCTGGTGCGCTACGAGCTGGTCTCGAAGGTCTCGCTCGTCGTGCTCGGAGGCCTCAGCGCCGCGGGCTTCGCGTTCACCGAGAACATCATCTACTACGCCCGAGCGATCGTGTACTCCTCCCAGACCATCGAGGTGGGCGATGCCGACCAGGCGATCGTCGAACTGGTGTGGCTGCGCGGCTTCTGGACGGCGTTCGGCCACCCGCTCTTCACGATGATGACCGCCGTGGGGGTCGCGGTCGCGCTCCGGACCCGCAGCAAGGTGGTCCGCGTCCTGGCCCCCCTCGCCGGGTACGGGCTCGCCGCGCTGCTCCACATGGTGTTCAACTCGCAGGCATCCCTGAGCGAGGGTGCCGCCCAGCTCTGGATGTACTGGGGCGTGGCGATCCCGCTGGTGCTCTCGGCCGTGGTCTGGATGGTGCGACAGGTGCTCGCCCAGAGCAGGCTGATGCGGGTGCGGCTGGCCGACTACGTCCAGATGGGCTGGCTGCGACCCGAGGATCCGGACCTCTTCGGCCGGCTCCGCACCCGGTGGCGCGCCAGGTTGGTGGCGATCACCCGAGGCTGGCGCCCCTTCCTGGCGACCCGCGAGTTGCAGCGCACCCTCACCGAACTCGCCTACCTGCGGGACGCGGAGGTGCGGGGACTGGTCGACCAGGCGGGAGCGCTCCGGGCACACGAGCTGATCGAACGGGCCCGGGAACTGCGGGCGACCGCCATCTCCGACCCGCGCGGGCTGAAACTGAACCTGCCGCGGCTGCGCCGCCGCAGGCAGGCCGACTTCGCCCCGCCGTCCTACCCAGGCCCCGCCGGGTTGGGCGGGTCCTGGCCGTCCCCGGCGGGTTCCCCAGTAGGATCTCCCCGGTATTCCGCAGTGGATCCAAAGTGGGGGCCGCCAACGGGGTAGGCACCGATCGCCCGGGTCGCGCCAGCGCGCCGAGCGAGGTGCCTCGACGGAGGACGCGCGAGCGAACTCCGGAACAGGAGCGACATGGCTGCTGAGGGGCTCGCGCGAGCGCTGGAGGAGTTGCGGGACGCCCTCGCCGGCACCCGCCTCCCGCTCGACCTGCCGGGCAGCGCCGAGGCAGGGACCCGCGCCCGCGAGGCGGTGACCCAGCTCGACGACTACATCCTGCCGCGGCTGGGCCGGCTGGAGGCACCGCTGCTCGCGGTCGTCGGCGGGTCCACAGGGGCGGGCAAGTCGACCCTGGTGAACTCCGTGATCGGACGGGTGGTCAGCGCGCCCGGCGTGATCCGGCCGACCACCCGCTCGCCTGTACTCGTCCACCACCCCGACGACGCCGCCTGGTTCGGCACCGACAGGATCCTGCCGGGTCTCGCCCGCAGCAGCGGGGTGGTCGCCGATGCCCGCACCCTGCAGGTCGTGCCCGAGCCGACCCTGCCCAGGGGACTCGCGATCCTGGACGCGCCCGACGTCGACTCGGT
>JAVHXR010000273.1 GCA_031119515.1 Propionicimonas sp. | reverse complement strand
GTGCTCGGCTTCACCACCGAGATGGCGGACCTGATGCGGATCTCCTGCCTGTTCGTCGGCAAGCCGGGCGGGCTGTCCTCGTCGGAGTGCATGGCGGCCGGGCTGCCGATGCTGATCATCAACCCGATTCCCGGCCAGGAGGTGCGCAACGCCGACTACCTGCTCGAGGAGGGCGCGGCGGTCAAGTGCAACTACCCCACCACTGTCGGCTACAAGATCGACTCGCTGCTGGCCGACCCCGAACGGCTCGCCCGGATGGCCGCCAGTGCCCGCCGGATCGGGCATCCCGACGCAGCGCGGATCGTGGCCGAGGGGTCGCTCGCGCTGGCCAACCGCCCGCTGTGGATCAGCCGGGACGCGCAGCGCGCGATGCAGCTGGCGGGCAAGGACGGGGTCGCGGTCGCCGACCTGCCCGCCGGCAACCAGCTCCGCACCCTGACCGACCCGCGGACCGGCGCGTCTGTGGCAGTCGTCACGGGTGCCCAGCTCGAGGCGGTGGGCGCCATCCCCGCGTCCCGCTCGCTGGAGCTCGCGCTTCCGACGGTGAAGGCGCTGCACTGGCAGCCGGAGAACCTCGACCTCGCGATGGCCGGGAAGTGGCTGCTGGACGACGCCCCGGTGCGCGAGTTCGGCCTCAGTTGATCCTGCGGCGGTAACGTCCGATCGCGACGCAGTAGGCCACGACGAGGATCCCGACCAGCCACGCCAGGGCGACCCAGATGTCGCCGCCGACCGGCTCCCCGGCGAACAGCGCCCTGGTCGTGTCCACGATGGCGGTCACCGGCTGGTTCTGTGCGAACCACGCCACCGGACCGGGCATCGTGTCGGTCGGAACGAAGGCCGAGCTGATGAACGGCAGGAAGATCAGCGGGTAGCTGAACGCGCTCGCGCCGTCCACGGTCCTGGCCGACAGCCCCGCGATCACCGCGATCCAGGTCAGCGCGAGGGTGAACAGGGTGAGGATGCCGAGCACCGCGAGCCACGCCGCGACCGAGGCGCCGGTCCGGAACCCCATCACCAGCGCGACCCCGACCACCAGTGCCACCGAGACCAGGTTCGCCGCCAGGGAGGTGAGCACGTGCGCCCACAGGACGCTCGAACGGGCGATCGGCATCGACTGGAACCGCTCGAAGATCCCGCCCTGCAGGTCCAGGAACAGCCGGTAGGCGGTGTAGGCCACCCCGGAGGCGATCGTGATCAGCAGGATGCCGGGGAGCATGTAGTCGATGTAGGACTCCTCCGAGCCCAGGTCGATCGCGCCGCCGAAGACGTAGGTGAACAGGAGCATGAGCGCGATCGGCGTCACCGCCGTGGTCATGATCGTGTCCGGGCTGCGCAGGATGTGGCGCAGCGAACGGCCGGTGAGGACGGCGGTGTCGCCGAAGGCATGGGCTGTCATCGGGATTCCCCTCGGGTTCCGGCGCCGGCGTCGGTGAGGGCGAGGAAGACGTCCTCCAGCGAGGGCTGCTTCTCGACGTACTCGATCTCGGCGGGTGGGAGGAGCTGCTTGAGTTCTGCGAGCGTTCCGTCCTGGATGATCCTGCCGTCGTGCAGGATCGCGATCCGGTCGGCGAGTTGCTCGGCCTCGTCGAGGTACTGCGTGGTCAGCAGCACCGTGGTGCCGCCGCTGGCGAGGTCCTTGACGGTCTGCCAGACCTCGAGCCGGGCCTGCGGATCCAGCCCGGTCGTGGGCTCGTCCAGGAAGATGACGGGCGGATCGCCGATCAGGCTCATCGCGATGTCGAGCCGGCGTCGCATCCCGCCGGAGTAGGTGGCCGCCGGTCGCCCGCCGGCCTCGGTCAGCGCGAACCTGGCGAGCAGCGCGTCGGCGATGCCGCCGGGATCGTCGAGGTGGCGGAGCCGGGCGACCAGGACGAGGTTCTCCCGGCCGCTCAGCACCTCGTCGACGGCCGCGAACTGGCCGGTCAGGCTGATCGACTCCCGCACCCGGTCCGGCTCGCCGGAGACGTCGAAGCCGCCGACGACGGCGGTACCCGCGTCCGCCTTCAGCAGCGTGGCGAGGATCCGGACCAGGGTCGTCTTGCCCGCACCGTTCGAGCCGAGGAGGGCGACGATGCTGCCGGTCGCGACCTCGAGGTCCACCCCCCGCAGGACGCGAAGCTCCTTGAACGACTTCTCCAGCCCGGCCACCCGGATCGCGGTCGTCACCTGAGCTCCCTCCCCTCGGCGTCCTCGATCGCCCGTACCAGGCGCAGACGTTCCCGGTCGATCCACTTCCTGCCGGCGTAGGCCTGCGCGAAGGTCTCCGCGAACTCGACCGGGTCATCGCCGACGATCGCCCGGATCGGCGTCCGGTCGGTCGCGGCCCGCTCCCACAGGTCGGCCAGGTCGGTGAACATGGCCGTCAGGGTGTCACCGTCGGTGATGCCGCCGTAGTACATGAAGTACCGGTGCATCGCCGCGGCCGCGGTGGCGTAGGGCTCCGGCAGCGACTCGATCCTGGCCTCGTCCTGCCGGTACTGCTTCTTCTGCTCCAGTGACCCGGTGAGGGCTTCGATCCATTTCGCGACCATGTCACTTCTCCCCTTCTGCGTGTGCGGTCTTGAGGTGCCCGATGCGTTCGGCGAGGAAGCTCCAGGTCCGCCAGAACTCGTCGAGCTGGGTGCGTCCCTGCGCGTTCAGCGAGTACACCTTGCGCGGCGGGCCCTTCTCGGACGGGACCTTCTCCACGTCCACGAAGCCGCGCTGTTCGATCCGGATGAGCAGCGCATACACGGTGCCCTCGGCGAGGTCGGCGAAGCCCTGCTCCCGCAACCTGCCCGTGATCTCGTAGCCGTACGCCGGCTGGTCGCCGAGGATCGCCAGGACGATGCCTTCCAGCGTGCCCTTGAGCATCTCCGTCATCTGGCTGGCCATGCCCACCACCGATCTACTAAGCGACGTTGACTACTGGTAGACAGTAACACTAGGTAGCGGTACCTGGCAACACTAGTTAGTCGGGTCGGGCGGGTGGTGCCGACACCGCGGGGTGGACGCGGCGGCGTCCAGCGGGTAGGAAGGAGGCGACGGGACTCCCGGGAGGTCCGGGAGGACTGGCAGTACCACCCCCCACTTGCCAGGAGACCGCGATGTCAGGTTCGCTCCTTCGTCCAGCACTCATCAGCCTTGCCGGCCTCGCGCTGCTCGCGCCCGCGACCGTGCCCGCGCAGGCGCGTCCGGACGCCGACCGGGTCACCGAACGGGTGCCCGTGGCAGAAGGCCGCGGTGGCGCGGTCGCGTCCGTCGATCCCGAAGCCACCGCCGCCGGTCTCGCCGTGCTGCGACGGGGCGGCAACGCCGTGGACGCCGCGGTCGCCACCGCGGCGGCGCTCGGCGTCACGGAGCCGTACTCGGCCGGCGTCGGCGGTGGCGGCTACCTCGTCTACTACGACGCCCGGTCCGGCCGGGTCCACACGATCGACGGTCGCGAGACCGCCCCGGCAGCGATGCCGCGCGATGCCTTCCTCGACCCGGCCACCGGCCAGCCCTACCCGTTCTCGCCGCAACTGGTCACCAGCGGGGTGTCCGTCGGCGTCCCCGGGACACCCGCAACCTGGGAGCGGGCGCTCGCCAAGTGGGGGCGGCTGTCCCTGGCGGAGACCCTCGCCCCCGCGATCACGATCGCCAGGCGCGGGTTCGTGGTGGACGCGACCTTCAGGCAGCAGACCCTCGACAACCGGGTCCGGTTCGAGGCCTTCCCCGCCAGCTCGGCACTCTTCCTGCCCGGAGGGGACGCGCCGGCGGTCGGCTCGGTGTTCCGGAACCCCGATCTCGCCGACACCTACCGGCTGCTCGGCAAGCGCGGCGCGAACGCGATCTATCGGGGCGAGATCGCCCGCGAGATCGTCTCCGCCGTCCAGGATCCGGTGACCTCGCCGACCACCACCCTCCCGGTCCCGGCCGGGTTCCTGACGACCTCCGACCTGGCGTCCTACCGCGCTCTGGACCAGAAGCCCACCAAGGTCGGCTACCGCGGGCTGGACGTCTACTCGATGGCGCCGTCCTCCAGCGGTGGCACCACCGTCGGCGAGGCGCTCAACATCCTGGAGAACTACCGGCTGGGCAGGCTCGGCACAGCCGCTGCCCTGCACTACTACCTGGACGCGTCCGCGCTCGCGTTCGCCGACCGGAACGCCTACGTCGGTGACCCCGCCTTCATCGACGTCCCCACCAGGACGCTGTTGTCGCAACGGTTCGCGGACTCGCGGGCGTGCCTGATCCCCGAGGGGACGCGGCTGGTGACCCCGACCGCCCCCGGTGACCTGGAGGCGGACGGCTGCTCGACCGCGGTCGCCGTCGGCCAGGACGTGCCCGGGCAGTCGACCACCCACCTGGTGACCGCCGATCGCTGGGGCAACGTGGTGTCCTACACGCTGACGATCGAGCAGGCCGGGGGGTCAGGGATGGTCGTCCCAGGACGCGGGTTCCTGCTCAACAACGAACTCA